>CAZEGY010000422.1:0-2942 GCA_964511815.1 uncultured Rhodovulum sp. | reverse complement strand
CTCACTCATAGCGCAGCGCCTCGACCGGGTTCAGCCGCGCGGCGTTGCGCGCCGGCCAGAGGGTGATGAGGAACGAGAGCCCGAGCGCCATGACGACGACCGCGGTCACGTCCTGCCAGCGCAGGCGCGCCGGGATCTCGGTCAGGTAGCGGATCTCGGGGTTCCAGACCGAGCCGCCGGCGATCCACTCGACCACCGCCTGGATGTCCTGGATGAAGTAGGCGAAGAGGCAGCCGAGGATCACCCCGGCGACCGTGCCGACGACGCCGATCAGCGAGCCGCAAAGAAAGAACACCCGCATGATCGAGCCTTGCGTCAGCCCCATCGTCCGCAGGATGCCGATGTCGCGGCCCTTGTTCTTCACGAGCATGACGAGGCCCGACACGATGTTGAGCCCGGCGATGAGCACGACGAGCGAGAGGATGATGAACATCACCCGCCGCTCGACGTCGAGGGCGTCGAGGAAGGCGCCCGAGGCGTCCTTCCACGTCCAGATCACCCCCCGCGGCCCCGCGGCCGCGGTCAGCGGGCCGATCATGCGGTCGACTTCGTCGGGGTTCGCGACCATCACCTCGATCTCGTCGGCGGCACCCTCGCGGTTGAAGTAGGCCTGCGCCTCCGCGAAGGGCATGTAGACCCGCGTCCGGTCGATGTCGTAGCGCCCGACCCCGAAGACGTAGGTCACCTCGTAGTCGCTGATCCGCGGCTGGGTGCCGAAGGGCGTGTCCATGCCGTCGGGCGACACCAGCGTCACGAAGTCGCCGACCCCGACCCCGAGCTCGCGGGCGACGCCGTTGCCGATGGCGATGCCGCGGCCGAAGTCGGCGAGCGACCCCGCCGCGGTCTCGGGGCGGGCGACGAGCGGCACCTCGGCGAGGTCGTCCGGGCGGATGCCGATCACCTCGACCCCGGACGAGCGCCCGAGCGCGGAGGCCATCACCTGCCCGCGGACGAGCGGTGCGGTCCGCGTCACCCCCGGGACGGCGGCGAGGCGCGCGGCGAGGTCGTCGTAGTCGGGGATCAGCCGGCTCGGGGCACCGGCGGCCTCGTCGAACTCGGTGGCGTAGTAGACGGTGACGTGGGCGTTGGCGCCGAGGATGCGGTCGGTGAACTCCTCGCGGAAGCCGATCATCACCGCCTGCACGACGATGAGCGTCGCCACCCCGAGCATCACCCCGATCAGCGCGTACCAGGCGATGACCGAGACCCCGCCTTCCTTGCGCCGGGCACGCAGGTAGCGCCAGGCGATCAGCCATTCGAAGGCGGCGAAAGGCGCGGTGCGGGACGACAACGGGGACCTCGGCGGTGATTGCGGCCGGGACCGTGGTGGCGGCGGTTGGCGAGGTCAAGCCACAATCCCGCGGCCCCGCCCGCCGCGCTTGCTGCCGATGCGCACTTCGGCCAGTCTGGCCGTCCGGGAAAGCCGACGCGTCACCGAAGCGCTGGGGAGGCGAACCGATGCGACGCCTGTGCGTGGCGACCGTCTGGCTCTACCTCGTCGCCTGCCTGCTGGCGCTCGCCTGGATCCCGGCCACCGGCTACGGGCTCCTCGGCATCGAGCCGAACCCCTTCGCCGCGCTCGCCGCCGTCCTCCTCGCCCTCCCGTGGAGCGTCCTGTCGGCGTCGCTCTCCGGCGACGTCGGCACGGCCGGCAGCATGGCGCTGATCGCCGTCGGGATGGCGATCAACGCCGCACTCCTCGGCCTGCTCTGCCGGCTGCTCCCCCGGCGCTGAACGACGCGCGGCGCGCCGGGCTCGGAGAGAGCTCCGCGAAAGGGCTCCGATGCGCCCGGAGGCCGCGCCTGCGCACGCGTGCGCAGGCGGTCAAGTCGCTGATATTGCAGAATTGTCGGCGCTGCGTTAACCGTGCATTCATACTCGTAAAACGAGTATCACACGAGCACGGGAGGTTTTGCAGAGGTCCCTCAGACGCCGGCGTAGATCTCGCGCACCCGCGCCACCGCCGCCTCCGGCGAGAGCTCCTCGCTCTCTCCCGTCCGCCGCGAGGTCAGCTCGACCTTGCCGGCGGCGAGGCCGCGCGGGCCGACGGTGATCCGCCACGGCAGGCCGATCAGGTCCATGGTCGCGAACTTCCCCCCCGCCCGCTCGTCGCGGTCGTCGTAGAGCGGATCGACCCCGGCCGCGGTCAAGGCCGCGTAGAGGCTCTCGCAGGCGGCGTCGGTCGCCGCGTCGCCCTGGCGGAGGTTGACGATGCCGACGCCGAAGGGCGTCACCCCCTCGGGCCAGACGATGCCCTTGTCGTCGTGGCTCGCCTCGACGATCGCCCCGACGAGGCGCGAGACGCCGATGCCGTGGCTGCCCATCTGCACCGGCACCCGCTCGCCCTGCTCGTTGACGACGAGCGCCTTCATCGGCTCGGAATACTTGGTCCCGAAGAAGAAGATCTGCCCGACCTCGATGCCGCGCCCCTCGACCCGCCGCTCCTCGGGGACCCGGGCGAAGGCGTCGGCGTCGTGGCGCTCGTCGGTGGCGGCATAGGGTGCCGTCCACGCCGCGACGATCTCGGCCACCGCGGCCTTGTCGGCGAAGTCGATCGCCCGGTCGCCGAGGGTCAGGTCGGTGACCGCGCGGTCGTAGAACACGCCGCTCTCGCCGGTCGGGGCGAGCACGAGGAACTCGTGGGAATGGTCGCCGCCGATCGGGCCGGTGTCGGCCTTCATCGGGATCGCCTTCAGCCCCATGCGCTCGTAGGTGCGGATGTAGCTGACCATGTGGCGGTTGTAGGCGTGGATCGCGTCGTCGACGGTCAGGTCGAAGTTGTAGCCGTCCTTCATCAGGAACTCGCGCCCGCGCATCACCCCGAACCGCGGCCGCACCTCGTCGCGGAACTTCCACTGGATGTGGTAGAGCGTCAGCGGCAGGTCCTTGTAGCTCGACACCGCCGAGCGGAAGATGTCGGTGATCAGCTCCTCGTTGGTCGG
>CAZEGY010000421.1:0-2963 GCA_964511815.1 uncultured Rhodovulum sp. | reverse complement strand
CCCGCGTAGACGCCGCCGACGAGGTTGACCTCGAAGCGTTCGGCGTCGCGGCGGCGGACGTCGTCCAGCGTGTCGGCGATCTCCTCGGGCGGCACCCCGAGGAGCCGCAGCGCCTCGGCGCCGGCGCGGCAGGCCGAGTCGAAGGTCTCGCGCACCTGCGCGTCGGCGCCGGCGTGGACGAGCTCGACCGCGTGCTCGCGGTCGAAGGCGCGGGCGAGCACCGGCACAAGCGGGAACTCCGCCTTCATCAGCGCGACGATGCGCGAGGTCGCCGCGCGGTCGTCGGTGCAGACCGCGACGAGCCGGGCGTGCGGCGCCCCGGCGGCGTGGAGGATGTCGAGGCGCTGGCCGTCGCCGTAGTAGACCTTGAAGCCGAAGTCCGCCGCCGCCTCGATCATCTCGACGTCGTTGTCGATGATCGCGATGCGGAAGCCGCGGGCGAGGAGCGGCTGGCTCACCACCTGGCCGACGCGGCCGAAGCCGATGACGAGGACGTCGCCGGCGAGGTCGTGCGCGGCGTCGACGCCGTCGGTGGACACCGCCGCCCGCGGCGCCAGACGGTCGTGGAGGAGGACGAGGAGCGGCGTCGCCACCATCGAGAGGATGATGACCGCGACGAGGATGCCGTTCTCGGTCGGCGTCAGCAGCCCGACCCCGACCGCCGCGGCGTAGAGGACGAAGGCGAACTCGCCGCCGTTCGCCATCAGCACGGCGCGCTCGAGCGCCTCGGCGTGGCCGGCGCGGCCGATGCGGGCGACGGCGTAGATGCCGGCCATCTTCAGGAGGACGAGCGGCACCACCGAGGCGACGATGAGCCCGACGTTGTCGCGGACGACGGTGAGGTCGAGCGACATGCCGACGCTCATGAAGAAGAGTCCGAGGAGGATGCCGCGGAAGGGCTCGATGTCGGCCTCGAGCTGGTGGCGGTAGGTCGACTCCGAGAGCAGGACGCCGGCGAGGAACGCCCCCATCGCCATCGAGAGCCCGCCGGCCTGGAGTGCGAGCGCCGCCCCGAGGACGACGAGGAGCGCCGCCGCGGTCATCAGCTCGCGCGCCTCGGCGTTGGCGAGGATGCGGAACATCGGGTCGAGGAGCCAGCGCCCGGCCGCGACGAGCGCCGCGATCGCGACGAGGCCGGTCCCGACCGCGACGAGGCGGTCGGCGAGGGTCGCCTCGGCGCCGCCCGGCGCGAGGAAGGCGACGAGCGCGAGGAGGGGGACGATCGCGAGATCCTCGAAGAGCAGGATCGCGATCATCCGCCGCCCCGGCGGCAGCGACAGCATGCCCCTCGCCTCGAGCATCTGCATGACGATCGCCGTCGAGGTGAGCACGAACCCGGTGCCGGCGATCAGCGACGGCGCGAGCGGATAGCCGAGGGTGAGCCCGACCGTCCAGAGGAGGAGCATGCAGACGCCGACCTGGGCGAGCCCGAGGCCGAAGATCTCGGTCCGCATCGCCCAGAGCCGCGAGGGCTGCATCTCGAGGCCGATGACGAAGAGGAAGAGGACGACGCCGAGCTCGGCGACGTGGAGGATCGCCTGCGGGTCCTCGAAGACCCTGAGGCCGAACGGGCCGATGGCGAGCCCCGCCGCGAGGTAGCCGAGCACCGGCCCGAGCCCGACGCGCTTGAAGATCGGGATCGCCACCACCGCGGCGGCGAGGAGCACGACGATCGGCACGACGTCGAACCCGTGGGCGGCGGCATGGCCCGCCGCTTCGGCTGCGTGCGCGGTCTCGTCCATGCGCGGCTCCCTCGCTCCGTCGCTCCCTGCTTAGGGCGCGGCGGGGCGCGGGGAAAGCGCTGACGCGCGGGTCACATCGAGAAGCTCGTCCCGCAGCCGCAGGAGGAGGTGGCGTTCGGGTTGCGGACGACGAAGCGCGCCCCGATCAGTTCGTCGGCGAAGTCGATCTCGGCATCGGCGAGGAAGGGCAGCGACACCGGGTCGATCAGCACCCGCGCCCCGTCCTTCTCGAGCACGAGGTCGTCCTCGGCCGGCTCGTCGAGCTTGATCTCGTACTGGAACCCCGAGCAGCCGCCGCCCTCGACGGCGACGCGGAGCGGCTGCGCCCCGATCTCCTGGATGCGGGCGAAGGCGCGGTCGGTGACGTGTGGCGGAATGGCGATCTGCATGGGTTCGGGCTTCCCGGGGAAGGGGGGTCGTCACGGAAGATAGTCGTCCACCCGCAGCGCGGCAAGCGGGCGCCGTCGCCGGTCTTTCGCCGGCGTCCTTCCGGCGGCCTCTTCGGGGCCTCCTCCGGATGGCCTGCTTGAAGACGTGCGGTCGCGGGTCTACCTTCCAGGGGCCAGGGGAGAGAAACGTCTTGTCCGCACCGAGCCTCGTCGATCCGTTCCAGCGCGCGATCACCTATCTCCGGGTCTCGGTCACCGACCGCTGCGACTTCCGCTGCGTCTACTGCATGTCCGAGCACATGGAGTTCCTGCCCAAGGCCGAGCTCCTGACCCTCGAGGAGCTCGACCGGCTGTGCTCGGCCTTCGTCGCCCGCGGCGTCCGCAAGCTCCGCATCACCGGTGGCGAGCCGCTGGTGCGCCGTGGGATCATGACCTTCTTCCGCGCGATGTCGCGCCACCTCGCCTCGGGCGCCCTCGACGAGCTGACCGTCACGACGAACGGCAGCCAGCTCCGGCGCTTCGCCCACGAGCTCGCCGACTGCGGCGTGCGGCGGATCAACGTCTCCCTCGACACCCTCGACGAGGCGAAGTTCGCGAAGATCACCCGCTGGGGCCGCCTGCCCCAGGTCCTCGCCGGCCTCGACGCCGCCGTCGACGCCGGCCTCCGCGTCAAGATCAACACCGTGGCGCTCAAGGGCGTCAACGAGGACGAGCTCCATGACCTCGTCGCCTGGTGCGGCGACCGCGGTTTCGACCTCTCCTTCATCGAGGTGATGCCGATGGGCGACCTCGGCAACGAGGACCGCCTCGACCAGTACTGGTCGCTCCGCGA
>CAZEGY010000420.1:0-2980 GCA_964511815.1 uncultured Rhodovulum sp. | reverse complement strand
GCGAGCACGACCGCCACGGGGATCACCGTCGCCGAGCTCGCCCGTGCCCTCGGCGCCGAGGCCCTCGGCGACACCGGCCTCGCGGTCTCCGGCGCCGCCGAGCCCGCGGCGGCGGGGCCCGACGAGATCGCCCTCGCCATGGACCGCCGCTTCGCCGCCGATCTCGCCCGCGGCCGCGCCCGCGCCGCGATCCTCTGGCCCGACGCCGACTGGCAGGCCCTCGGCCTCGCCGCCGCCATCCGCGCGCCGCGCGCCCGCTACGTCCTCGCCGGCGTCGGCCGCGTCTTCGAGCGCCCGCCCGCGATCGCCCCCGGCATCCACCCCTCGGCGGTCATCGACCCCTCGGCCGAGATCGGCGCCGGCGCGGCGATCGGCCCCTTCGTCGTCGTCGGCGCCCGCGCCCGCATCGGCGCCGGCGCCCGCATCTTCTCCCACGCCTCGATCGCCGAGGACGCCGTCCTCGGCGACGACGCGCTCCTCTACCAGGGGGTGCGCATCGGCGCCCGCGTCCGCGTCGGCGCCCGCTTCGTCGCCCAGCCCGGCGCCGTCCTCGGCGGCGACGGCTTCTCCTTCGTCACCCCGGAGCCCGGCATCGTCGAGGAGGCCCGCGCCACCGGCACGGTCTCCGCGCGGGAACGGCAGGACTACGTCCGCATCAACTCCCTCGGGGCCGTCGTCGTCGGCGACGACGTCGAGGTCGGCGCCAATTCCTGCATCGACCGCGGCACCATCGCCGACACCACGATCGGCGACGGCACCAAGATCGACAACCTCGTCCAGCTCGGCCACAACGTGAAGGTCGGCCGCACCTGCCTGATCTGCGGCCAGGCCGCCGTCGGCGGCTCCACCGTCATCGGCGACCGCGTCGTCCTCGGCGGCGCCGCCAAGGTCGCCGACCACCTCGTCGTCGGCGACAACTCGGTGATCACCGGCAACTCCGGCGTCGCCTCGAACGTGCCGGCGGGGCGGATCATGATGGGCTACCCGGCGGTGCGGATGGACCAGAACGTCGAGATCTACAAGGCGCTTCGCCGCCTCCCACGGCTGATGCAACGCCTCGATGCAGCGCAAAAACGGGTTTCCAATCCGCCCGCGACCGATTAGACGTGCCGATCAGGTTGACCGACGGAGGGGCCATGTCCGACGCAATCAAGGAGAGCGTGCGCGACAGGATGGTCGCGATCCTCGCCGAGCAGGCGTTGCTCGACCCGGCCGCGGTGCGCGCGGACGCGACGCTCGCCGATCTCGGCATCGACTCCCTCGGCCTCGTCGAGACGATCTTCGCGATCGAGGAGGCCTTCGACATCCAGGTGCCCTTCAACGCCAACGATCCGCAGGCGTCAGAGTTCGACATCTCGACCGTCGACACCATGGTCCGCGCCGTCGAAAGCCTGATCGCGGCCCAGAAGTAGCGTGCGCCGGGTCGTCATCACCGGCCAGGGCTCGATCAACGCCCTCGGCCGGACCGCCGACGAGACCTTCGCCTCGATGCGCGAGGGCCGCTCCGGCATCGGCGCCCTCGACTTCCAGGACGTCGAGCGCCTCGCCATCCCGATCGGCGGCCAGATCCGCGACTACCGCCCCGAGGAGCACTTCTCCCGGCAGGAGCTGACCCTCTACGACCCGTTCTGCCAGTTCGCGCTGCTCGCCGCCCGCGAGGCGATGGCCCAGTCCGGCCTCGACATCGGCGCGGCGCTGGCCGAGCGCGCCGGCGTCGTCCTCGGCACCTCGGGCGGCGGCCTCCAGACCCAGGACGAGAACTACCGCCTCGTCTACCAGGAGGGGAAGAACCGGGTTCACCCCTTCGTCGTCCCGCGGCTGATGAACTCGTCGGCCGCCGCCCACGTCTCGATGGCGTGGAACCTCCAGGGCCCGAGCTACACCGTCGCCACCGCCTGCGCCTCGTCGAACCACGCCATGGGTCAGGCGATGATGCTGATCCGCGCCGGCCTCGCCGACGTGGTGCTGACCGGGGGCAGCGAATCCATGCTCTGCTTCGGCGGCATCAAGGCGTGGGAGGGCCTGCGCGTCATGTCCCGCGACGGCTGCCGGCCGTTCTCGCTCACCCGCAACGGCATGGTCCAGGGCGAGGGCGCCGCCGTCTTCGTCTTCGAGGACTACGAGCACGCCCGCGCCCGCGGCGCCCCCATCCTCGCCGAGGTCACCGGCTTCGCCATGACCTCCGACGCCACCGACATCGTCACCCCGAACCAGAAGGGCGCCGAGCGCGCCATGAAGGGCGCGCTGCGCGACGCCGGCCTCGCCCCGCAAGCGATCGGCTACATCAACGCCCACGGCACCGGCACCGCGGTCAACGACCGCACCGAGTGCGCCGCCGTCCGCGCCGTCTTCGGCGCCCACGCCGACGAGCTCCTCATCTCCTCGACCAAGTCGATGCACGGCCACCTGATCGGCGGCACCGGCGCCGTCGAGCTCCTCGCCTGCCTGATGGCGGTCCGCGACGGCATCGTCGCCCCGACGATCAACCACGACGCGCCCGACCCCGACTGCGACCTCGACGTCGTCCCCAACGTCGCCCGCGAGCGCGCGGTCGAGGCGGCGATGTCGAACGCCTTCGCCTTCGGCGGCATGAACGCCGTGCTGATCGTCCGCCGCGCCCCCTGACCCGCCCGGCACGCGCGCGCCCCGGTCGCGCGCGCGCCCCGAGGCTTTCATACGGCCTTGAAACCAGGAGAGCAGTCGTCTTTCCGCCAACAGGCGGAAAGACAAGCAAAGAAAACACTGCGCGCACCTGCGCGCACTCTGTCGCGGCAACGGCCGCGTCCCGCCCTCTCCATCCGCGCCAGCGCTTCAGGATGTCGCCCGGGCGGCGAAGGCCGGCGGCGGAGGGGGGCTCGATGCCCCCCTTCGCCGCACCCCCCGGGAGGGTCAGTGCAGGTGGCGCAGCTTCTCGGGGTTCCGCATCACGTAGACCGCGACGACCCTGCCGTCGGCGACCTCGAGCGCCGTCGTCTGCAAC
>CAZEGY010000419.1:0-3007 GCA_964511815.1 uncultured Rhodovulum sp. | reverse complement strand
AGGCGCCTTCCCAGTTGGTGTTCTTCTCGGAGCGGAACGGCGTGGTGCCGGCGTCGGGCCACGAGTTCTGGTGGGGGCCGTTGTCGGTCGTGTAGATGACGATGGTGTTGTCGGCGACGCCGAGGTCGTCGAGCTTGGCGAGGATGGTGCCGACGACGGCGTCGGTCTCGATCATGCCGTCGGCGTATTCGGTCAGGGCGGTCAGGCCGGGCGCGCTGCGGTGCTCGGGCCGGACGTGGGTGCGGAAGTGCATCCGCGTCGTGTTCATCCAGGTGAAGAACGGCGTCTCGGACGCGACCTGCCGCTCGATGAAGTCGAGCGCCGCCGCCGAGGTCTCGTCGTCGACGGTTTCCATCCGCTTGCGGGTCAGCGGGCCGGTGTCCTCGATGGTTCCGTCCGCGGACGACTTGATGACGCCGCGGGGCCCGAACTGCTCGCGGAAGGCGGGATCCTGCGGGTAGTTGAAGTTCTCCGGCTCCTCCTCGGCGTTGAGGTGGTAGAGGTTGCCGAAGAACTCGTCGAAGCCGTGGGCGGTCGGCAGGAACTCGTCGCGGTCGCCGAGGTGGTTCTTGCCGAACTGGCCGGTGGCGTAGCCCTGGTCCTTGAGCGCCGAGGCGATGGTAACGTCGACGGCCTGCAGGCCGACGGGCGCGCCGGGCAGGCCGACCTTGGAGAGGCCGGTGCGCAGCGTCGTCTGGCCGGTGATGAAGGTCGAGCGGCCGGCGGTGCAGCTCTGCTCGGCGTAGTAGTCGGTGAAGACCGCGCCCTCCGCGCCGATGCGGTCGATGTTGGGCGTGCGGTAGCCCATCAGGCCCTTGGAGTAGATCGACAGGTTGGTCTGGCCGATGTCGTCGCCGAAGATGACGACGATGTTCGGCTTCGCGGGCGCCGCGTCCTGGGCGAGCGCGATCCCGCTCGCGGACAGGGACAGCAGCACCACCGCACCAAAGGCTCTCAGCATGTCGTGGTTCCCTCGGTTTTCACTGGCAGCGTCGGCACGATACAGGCGATGCTGGGGAACATTGTTCCCCAGGGAACAGAGCCGCGCGAGAAAACATGCCAACGCGAGCGATGTCCGATGCCGAGCTTGCCGCGGTCCTCGATCAGGGCTGGCTGTCGCGCCAGCCCGCGGCGTTTCGCGCGGAGGTGCTGGCGCGCTGCCTCGTGCAGGACTTCGACGCCGGCAAGGCGTTGTACCACCTCGGCGACCCGGGCGGCGGCATCTACGGGCTGGTGCGCGGGCTGTTCGCGGTGACGGCGGCGCCCGGCGCGTCGCTGCCGCGGATGTTCCACATCGGCCTTCCCGGCGTGTGGACCGGCGAAGGCCCCTACATGACCGGCGAGCCGCGACGGCTGACGCTGGCCGCGGCGAGCGACTGCCGGGTGCTGCACCTGCCGCTCGACGCCATGGAGCGGATGACCGCGGCGGACCCCGCCGCGGCGCGGCGCTTCGCCCAGATCCCGATGATGAACATCGACACCCTGCTCCGGGTCATCTCGGACCTGCTGATCCGCGATCCCGACCGCCGCCTCGCCGCCGTGCTGCTGCGCGTCGGCGGCGACGCCCCGGTGCCGCTGTCGCAGGCCGGGGTGGCGGAGCTCGCCTGCGTCACCCGCAAGCAGGTGAACTTCGCGCTGAAGCGCTTCGCCGCGGCCGGCTGGGTGACGCGCGGCTATCGCTCGATCGCGGTGACCGACCTGCCGGCGCTGCGCCGCTTCGTCGCCGCCGACGACGACGGCTGAGCGGCGCCGCCCGGCGGCGGTCACTGCGCCAGCTCGAACGGGTAGATCACCTTCCAGTCCCTGGCCATGTCGATGACCTGCCAGCCCTCGTCCGGCGCGGCGTCGAGGGCGCGGGCGAGGGTGCCGATGCGGCTGTCGCGGTCGTAGGCCCATTCGCGCTCGGCGTCGGTGTGGTGGACGATGAGCCCGAGGTCGGGACCGTCGCCGGCGGTGACGTACTCGAGCATCTCGAAGTCGCCGTCGGAGTTGCCGAAGGCGATCACCGGCTCGCGGCCGATGTGGCGGAGGATGCCGACCGGCTTGCCGCCCTTGTCGTCGACGAAGAACACCCCCGGCTTGCGGTCGAACCGCGGCGGGCCGTCGGTGTCGGCGTAGGTGACGTCGATCTGGCTGCCGATCACCTGCCACGGCGGGATGCCGTAGACCGCCTCCGCCCACGGCCGCATGAAGTCGATGCCGCCGCCGGAGACGATCCAGGTCTGGAAGTCGTTGGCGCGCAGGTAGTCGAGGACCTCGAGCATCGGCTGGAAGACGAGGTCGGTGTAGGGCCGGTCGAAGCGCGGATGGCGCGCGGTGGCGATCCAGTCCTCGACCATCGCCTGGAACTCGTCGTTGGTCATGCCGGCATGGGTGACGGCGGCGAGTTCGGCGATCCCCTTCTCGCCGGCGGCGCCGAGCGCGGCCATGTCGCCGTCGAGCACCGCCTTGTAGGGCATCTCGGACGCCCATCCCGGATGGTCGGCGGCCATGGCGTGGATGCGGTCGTTGATGAACATCCCCTGGAAGTACATCGGCTGCTCCGACCACAGCGTGCCGTCGTTGTCGAAGGTGGCGATGCGGTCGCCCGGCGCGATCCAGCCGGGACCGCCCTCGGTGGTTGCGGCGGTGACGAAGTCGAGGATCGCCTGCTTGGTCGGCCCGTCGTTCCACGACGGCAGCGGGTCCTCCTGCGCGAAGGCACCCGTGGCGAGCGCGCCGGTCGCGAGGACGCAGGCGAGAAGGGTGGAGAGCGTGCGCATCGTCGTCTGTCTCCCGGCTCGGCGGCCGAACTGGAAATCGAAGGCCCGCGACGATCGGCCGTTCCGCCAGTCGGGGGCCCTGGTGCCGGCCGAGTATTGCGGCGCGACGATGGCGTTGTACACGATCTTCTCGGTCGGGCGGGCGCACCATCGCCCGGCGCGAGGACGCGCCGCCCCCTCTCGCCTTGCCCCGACCTCCGCGGTATAGCCGACCGGGCCATCCCTGCGCGGATGGCGGCCGATGG
>CAZEGY010000418.1:0-3012 GCA_964511815.1 uncultured Rhodovulum sp. | reverse complement strand
CAGTTAGGCCCTGTGCAGCGCTTCGCGCGAACCTACAAAGACCTCTGCAGAGAGGCCCTCGATGTGCCCGGAGGCCGTCCCGTCGCGCGGTCGTCGCGCGCGCGCGACGAGGGTCAAGTCGTTGATATAACGTGATTCTCCCTCGCGCGTTAACCTCCTGTTCATGCCCGGGGGCTGCCCGGCCGCGCTGGCCGGCGTGATCGGAAAGACCCGTCCCGGTCAGGTCGCCTTGCCCGGGCCTGCCGGGACGCATGCCTCGACATCGGCCGGTCCGGCGCCGACGGGCGGCCGAGGTCGCGCGAACCGGCGGGCACCGACGACGCAGCCGATCACGGCGACGGTCACCAGCAGCATGACCGGCGTCACCGGCTCCCGAAGCAGCATGGCGGCGAGCGCCAGGCCGAAGAAGGGCTGGAGAAGCTGGAGCTGGCCGACGGAGGCGATCCCGCCCTGTGCCAGGCCGCGATACCAGAAGACGAAGCCGATCAGCATGCTGAAGAGCGAGACGTACCCGAGCCCGACCCATTGCGGGACGGTGACGGCGGCGAAGGACGCCGGCCAGCGGACGACGGTGAGCACCGCCATCAGGGGGAGCGACAGCACCAGCGCCCAGGAGATCACCTGCCAGCCGCCGAGCCGGCGTGACAGCCGGCCGCCTTCGGCATAGCCGAGGCCGCAGAGGACGATCGCCAGGAACATGAGCCCGTCGCCGAGCGGCGACCCGCCCGGTCCCTGGCGGACGGCGAAGGCGGCGACGAGGGCGCTGCCGAGGACGGAGAACGCCCAGAACGCCGGCGTCGGGCGCTCGCCGGCGCGGATCACCCCGAAGATCGCCGTCGCCAGCGGCAGGAGGCCGATGAAGACGATCGAACGCGCCGAGGTGACGTGCTGGAGGGCGAAGGCGGTCAGCAGCGGAAAGCCGACGACGACGCCGGCGGCGACGATGGCGAGCGCCGGCAGGTCCGCGCGGGCGGGGCGGCGCTCCCGGGACAGCAGCAGCAGGCCGAGGCCGAGGACCCCGGCGATGCCGGCGCGGGCGACGGTGAGGAAGACCGGATCGAAGCCCTGCACCGCGACCTTGGTGGCGGGCAGCGAGCCGCTGAAGATCAGCACCCCGACCAGTCCGTTGATCCATCCGCGCGTCGACCGGTCCATGCCATCCTCCGTATCCGGGGACGGTTATGGATTGTTCGGCGCCGTTTCGACAGCTACGGTCCGTAACGAAACGAGCGAACTGTTATGGTCATGGAACCGGTACGGACCCGCATCGACCTGGTGATGACCACCATCGGCGAGCGCATCGCCGGACGCAGCCTGACGGCGGGAGCGAAGCTGCCCTCGGTGCGGGCGCTGGCGCGGACGCTGCGGGTCTCGGTCTCGACGGTGGTCGAGGCCTACGACCGGCTGGCGGCGGAGGGCGCCATCGTCTCGCGCCCGGGATCGGGCTTCTACGTCGCCGAGCAGATCGCGCCGATGGCGCTCTCGGCGGTCGGGCCGAAGCTCGACCGGGCGATCGACCCGCTGTGGATCTCGCGCCAGTCGCTCGAGTCCGACGACGCGACGCCCAAGCCCGGCTGCGGCTGGCTGCCGCCGTCCTGGCTGCCGGAGCGCAGCCTGCGCAAGGCGCTGCGCGCGGTGTCGCGGGCCGATCCGCGGGCGCTCTCCGACTACGGCTCGCCGCTCGGCCTGCCGCCGCTCCGCCAGCTCGTCAGCCGGCGGCTGGGCGAGCGCGGGGTGGAGGCGTCGCCCGACCGGATCATGCTGACCGAGAGCGGCACGCAGGCGATCGACCTGCTCTGCCGCTTCCTGCTCGAGCCCGGCGACACGGTGCTGGTCGACGATCCCTGCTACTTCAACTTCCAGGCGCTGCTCCGCGCGCATCGCGCCGAGACGGTCGGCGTGCCCTACACCCCGGCCGGCCCCGACGTCGCGGCGTTCGCGGCGATCCTCGCGGAGCGCCGGCCGCGGCTCTACATCACCAACTCTGCGGTCCACAATCCGACCGGCGCGACCCTGTCGCCGGCGGTGGCGCACCGGGTGCTGAAGCTCGCCGACCAGTACGGGCTCGCCATCGTCGAGGACGACATCTTCGCCGACTTCGAGCATGCCCCCGCGCCCCGCCTCGCCGGGTTCGACGGGCTCGAGCGGGTGATCGGGATCGGCAGCTTCTCGAAGACGCTGTCGGCGGCGGCGCGCTGCGGCTTCATCGCGGCGCGGCCGGACTGGCTCGACGGCCTGATCGACCTCAAGATCGCCACGGCCTTCGGCGGCGGCCGGCTGAACGAGGAACTGGTCCACGCCGCCCTGAGCGACGGCGGCTACCGCCGGCACGTCGAGACCCTCCGGGTCCGGCTCGGGCGGGCGCGGCGCGAGGTCGCGCTCCGGCTGCGGGACCTCGGGATCGAGCCGTGGATCGAGCCGAAGGCGGGGATGTTCCTGTGGTGCGAGCTGCCGGACGGCCGCGACTCCGCCGAGGTGGCGCGCGCCGCGCTCGCCGACGACCTCGTGCTCGCGCCGGGAAACGCGTTCAGCGTCTCGCGCTCGGCCGGGCGCTACATGCGCTTCAACGTGGCGCAGATGCACGATCCGCGCACCTTCGAGACGCTGCGGGCGAGCCTCGCGGTGGGCTGATGGCTCAGGGGGATCGAATGTCGCATCGCGCCCCTGCGGGGCCGAGGACGATGTCGACGCCATAGGCGTCCGGCGCGCGCACGGGTGACGCCGGCAATCGCATACCGTCGCCTACGATGGTCTGGCTTTGCGACTCCCCGGGAGGGGGCTAGTGTCGGCGGCGCAATCTTGTTGCGAGGCAGGGTTTCGCTGCCTGCCGCGCGGGCCAACCGCGGCGGCTCGGGGGGATCAGAAGGGGAGTTGGAGACGCCAATGCTCGACGAGAAGCATCAGCCGCCCGCCGAGGTGGTCGCCCGTGCGCACGTCAACGCCGAGGGCTACGCGCGGATGTACGCGGCCTCGGTCGCCGATCCGGCGGCCTTCTGGGGCGAGCACGGGCTC
>CAZEGY010000417.1:0-3044 GCA_964511815.1 uncultured Rhodovulum sp. | reverse complement strand
CCTCGTACTGGCGCAGCCGCTCCGCCTCGCGGACCTTCTGCATGATCACCTGCTTCGCCGACTGCGCGGCGATGCGGCCGAAGTCCATCGGCGGCAGCGGGTCGATGATCTCGCCGCCGAGCTCGATCCCCGGCGCGATCGCCTGGGCCTCGGCGAGGGTCAGCTCGGTGAACAGGTTCTCGGGCTCCTCGACCACCTGGCGGTGGCGGGTGAGCGTCAGGTCGCCCGACTTGCGGTCGATCCTGGCGCGGATGTCGTACTCGGCGCCGTAGCGCGAGCGGGCGGCCTTGCCGAGCGAGTCCTCCATCGCCTCGATGACGAGGCTGGGGTCGATCATCTTCTCGCGAGCGACCGCGTCGGCGATCTGGAGGAGCTCGAGCCGGTTGGCAGAGGTCACGCTCATTTCACTTCCTCGTCTTCTTCTTCGGAGGTGTCGTCGGTTTCGTCCGTGTCGTCGTCGGCCTCGACCTCGTCGAAGCCCTCGGGCACCTCGCCGGGATCGAAGCCCTGCGCCTTCCGCCCGGCGAGGCTCTCGGCGATGAGCGCGTCGGTCAGCACGAGCTTGGCGTCGGCGATCAGGTCGAAGGCGAGGCCGATCACCGTCTCCGGCTCGATCTCGATCAGCACCTCGCCGTCCTCGACGCCCTGGAGCACGCCCTTGAAGCGCTTGCGCCCGTCGATCAGCTCGCTCGTCTCGAGCTTCGCCTCGTAGCCGGCGTAGCGTTCGAAGTCCTTCTCGCGCGTCAGCGGCCGGTCGATTCCCGGGCTCGACACCTCGAGCACGTACTCGCCGCTGATCGGGTCCTCGACGTCGAGCACCGCCGACACCGCGCGGCTGATCCTCGCGCAGTCGTCGACCTCGATGCCGCCGTCGGGCCTGTCGGCCATGATCTGGAGAACGTGCCGCTTGCCGCCCATCAGGCGGAGGCGCACGAGCTCGAACCCGAGGCCCTCGAGCGTCGGCGTGACGATGCCGGCGAGGCGTCGGTCGATGGCGGCCTTGGCGATGAGATCGGTCAAGCGGGACTCCAGAACGAAGAAACGGGCCAGCGGCCCGTTCGAGGTTCCGGTGGAGGATCGTTTCCGATCCGCCGCTGTCGTTATCCGGCGATATAGGCCCGTCGCCGTCACGATGCAAGCGCCGAGTTGCAGTCGCTTGCCGTGTGTACCGGCAATGCCGTACCGTCCGCCACGGGTCGGAGGAGGGGTCATGGCCGGGATGTGGAAGACTGTTGCGGTGGTCGCGGGCCTCGCCGCGGCGGTGTCGTCGCCGGCGGACGCCTGCACGCGCGTCCTCTGGAACGAGGACGGCAAGTCCGTCGTCGTCGGGCGCACGATGGACTGGCCGGAGTCGACCGAGCCGGTGCTGACCGTCCTGCCGCGCGGCATGGAACGCGATGGCGGCCTGCTCGGGCCGGAGCCGGTCGTCGCCGACAACCCGGCGCGCTGGACCTCGAAGTACGGCAGCATCGTCACCACGGTCTACGGCCTCGGCGCCGCCGACGGCCTCAACGAGGCCGGGCTCGGCGCGCACATGCTCTACCTCACCACCACCGACTTCGGACCGCGCGACCCGGCCCTCGGCGGGGTACAGGCCGGCCTCTGGGCGCAGTACCTGCTCGACAACGCCGCGAGCGTGACCGAGGCGCTCGCGCTCATGGCGACGATCCAGCCGGTGATGATCTCCGCCAACGGCCGCGACGCCACCGTCCACCTCGCGCTCGAGGACGCGAGCGGCGATTCGGCGATCATCGAGTTCATCGACGGCAAGCCCGTCGTCCACCACGGGCGCGAGTTCCGGGTGATGACCAACGACCCCGCCTACGACGAGCAGCTCGCGCTCCTCGCCGGGCACGACTTCTCGAACCCGTCGAGCACCACGCCGCTGCCCGGCAACGTCTCGCCGACCGACCGCTTCGTGCGCGCCTCGTACTTCCTCGCGCTCCTGCCCGAGCCCGCCTCCGAGCGCGAGGCGATCGCCGGCATCCTCGCGATCGCGCGCAACGCCTCGGTGCCGTTCGGGGCGCCGTACAAGGGCTTCGGCATCTACAACACCGAGTACCGCACGGCGATGGACCTGACGGAGAAGCGCTACTTCTTCGAGCTGACGACGAGCCCGAACCTGATCTGGGCCTCGCTCGCCGACTTCGACCTCGCCCCCGGGGCGGCGGTGATGACCCTCGACCCGGACGACCTCGCGCTCTCGGGCGACGTCGGCGCGCGCTTCGCCGCGGCGCCGGCGCCCTACTGAGCCCCGCGTCAGCCCGCGTAGGGCCGGACCACGTCCCGGTCGCCGAGGCGCTGGAAGAGCACGACGCTGCCGCGCGAGTGCCGCGGATCGTAGACGAAGCCCTGCTCGGCCATCGTCGCGAACAGGCGCCGGACGCCCGAGAGGCCGATGACGTGGTCGTGGGTCTCGAGGTAGATGCGGTCGACGGACGACAGGTCGGCCCCGTCGAAGAGCCCGTCCTCGGCGCCCTCGACGTCGCAGACGACGAGGTCGATCGCCTCGTCGCGGAGGAGCCCGTCGAGCGACAGCGTCGGCACCTCGACGGTCGCGAGGTAGGGATTGGGCGCCGGGGAGAGCGAGCCCGTCCAGAAGTCGCGGCGGAGGTAGAACGTCGCCGACGCCACCGGCGCGTTGGTCAGCACCGCGTTCAGGCGGCGGACCTTGCGCACCCGGTTCACCCCGTGCAGCCGCGCCATGTAGGCGAGCAGGTGCGGGTTCGCCTCGACGGCGATCACCCGCGCGACGCGGCGCTCGCGGGCGAGGAGGGTGGAGATGTAGCCGATGCCGGCGCCGATCTCGAGCACCCGGTCGCCGGGGCGGACGATGCCCGCGATCTGGCTCGCCTCCTCGGCCTCGAAGCGGCCGGCGAGGATCGCCGCGCGGATGGTCGGGGTGATGACCGCCGGGTCGTCGGGAATCACCACCCCGCCAACACTGAGATACTGCTCTGAGGGAAACCTTGCACTCGACGACTCAACCATGCGTTGAGAATGCCGTCGCCGCGCGATCGTGTCCAGCGAAAAAACATCCCGTC
>CAZEGY010000416.1:0-3056 GCA_964511815.1 uncultured Rhodovulum sp. | reverse complement strand
ACCTCGATGCCGAGGCCGCCGAACTCGCCCTTGGTCTGGACCTGCATGTCGTCGAAGTCGTCGGGCGGCAGGTAGCTCGAGTGCGGGTCGAGGTGGCTGAGCATCCCGTTGATCGCGCTCTGGATCAGGTCCTTCTCGTCCACGGGCTCGACATAGGAGCCGCGGATGCGCTCGAAGATGTCGCCGAAGAGGTCGAGCTGCTCGTAGACCGAGCTCTCCCTCTCGGCGTCCTGCGCGAGGAGGGGCCCGGCGAACTGCGTGCTGATTACCGCGCCCGCTATGGCCCCGCCGATACCCGCCAGCCAGATCTTTCTCATGTGGGCGCCTGTCCTATCCGTTATCGCCTCGGAACAACGGCTCCGGATCTACCGGCCCCCGTCCCTGCCTGATCTCTATATACAGCGTTTCCCCCGGGCCAGTCCCCGTGTCGGGGTCGGGACTCACGCTTTCTTCAACGGTCGCCGCCGGGTCGCGCGGTTGTCCGCCCATCAGCCCGAGGAGCTCGCCGCGCCTGACGCGCGCCCCGGTGCGGACGTGGCTCCGCGCCAGCCCGGCGAGCACCACCATCGTCGCGGCGTCGGGCTCGAGCACGACGACCGAGCCGTACTCGAGGAACGGGCCGGCGTAGCGGACGACCGCGTCGGCGGGCGCCTTGACGAGCGCGAGCGCCGGGGTGCCGACGACGAGGCCGGGGCTGCGGACCCCGGCCGCGTCGCGCTCGTCGAAGGCGCGAACGACGGTGCCGTCGACCGGCCAGAGCAGGGGCAGCGCCACGGTCCCGGCCGGGGGCTGCGGCGCGTCGCCGGTCTTGGCCAGCGCGGCGGCGAGCGCGGTCAGGCTCTCGCTGTCGCGCGCCACCATGGTCAGCGCCGTGACCTCGGGGCCGGCCGGTGGCGGCGCCGCCGCGGCGAGGGCCGTCGCCAGCGCGCTCCGCGCGGCGTCGAGGCGCGTGCGCGCCGCCGCGAGGTCGGCGTCGCCCGCCGCCTCGACCGCGCGGGCCGCGTCGATCGCCGCGATCTCGGCGGCGAGGGCCGTGGCCTCGACCCGGAGCGCCGGCTCGAGCCGGTCCATCATCGCCGCCGCCCGCGCCGCGCCGAGCGGTCCGTCGGGGTGGATGCCGCGCTGCGGCACCGGCGTCCGGCTGATCGCCTCGAGCGCGGCGAGGAGGCGCATGACCTCCATCCGCCGGGCTGCGAGCCCGTCCGAGAGCGCGAGCGCCCGCTGGTCGGCCTCCGCGACCCCGGCGGCGAGGGCCGCCACCGCCGCGCCGTAGGCGTCGACGGCGTCGGCGAGCGCCGCGAGGTTCCCCGGCGTCCGCTCCGCCGCGGCGAGCGCCGTCGCCGCCGCGGCCACGCGCGCGTTCGCCGCGCCGATCGCGTCGGCGGCGTCGGCCGCCGCCAGCGCCGCCGGCGCCCAGCCGAGGAGCCCGAGGCAGGCGACGAGGGCGAAGCGGCGCACGCTCACCGGACGATCAGGCTCCGACCGTTCATCTCCGGCGGCGGCGCGATCCCCATGAGGTCGAGAAGCGTCGGCGCGAGGTCGGCGAGCCGCCCGTCGCGCAGCGTCGCCCCCTCCGGCCCGCCGACGAGAACGACCGGCACCGGGTTCAGCGTGTGCGCGGTGTGCGGCCCGCCGGTGACGGGATCGACCATCATCTCGCAGTTGCCGTGGTCCGCGGTGACGAGGATGGCGCCGCCGGTCTCCGCGACCGCCTCGAGCACCGCGCCGAGGTCGCGGTCGACCTCCTCGACGGCGCGGATCGCCGCTTCGAGGATGCCGGTGTGGCCCACCATGTCTGGGTTGGCGAAGTTGACGACGACGAGCCCGTACTCCCGCGAGCGGATCGCCGCGACGAGGTGCTCGGTCACCTCCCCCGCCGACATCTCGGGGGCGAGGTCGTAGGTGCGCACCTTCGGGCTCGCGGCGAGATAGCGCTCCTCGCCGGGGTTCGGCGCCTCGACGCCGCCGTTGAGGAAGAAGGTGACGTGGGGATACTTCTCGGTCTCCGCCGTGCGGAACTGCTTCAGCCCCTGCCCCGCCACCCACGCGCCGAGGGTGTTGACGATGTCCTCCGACGGGAACATCGCCGGCATCAGCCCGTCGAGGTGCTGCGAATACTGCACCATCCCGAGCACCGCCCCCCACGCCGGCCGCCCGGCGACCGCGAAGCCGTCGAAGCCCGGATCGACGAGCGCCCCGAGGATCTGCCGGGCCCGGTCGGCGCGGAAGTTGGCGAAGAAGAGCCCGTCGCCGTCCTTCGCGCCGGCGTAGTCGCCGATCACCGTCGGCGTCACGAACTCGTCGGTCTCGCCCCGCGCGTATCCGGCGGCGATCGCCTCGGCCGCCGTCGCCGCCCGCGGACCCTCGCCGCCAAGGATCGCCGCCACCGCGAGCGCCACCCGCTCCCAGCGCCTGTCACGGTCCATCGCGTAGAAGCGCCCCGACACCGTCGCGATGCGCGCGCCCGCCGGAAGCGCCGCCTCGAGCGCGGCGACCTGCGCCTCGGCGCTCTGCGGCGGCACGTCGCGCCCGTCGAGGAAGGCGTGGACCGCGACCGGCACCCCCGCCGCGGCGATCACCCCCGCGACGGCGGCGACGTGGCGCTGGTGGGCGTGCACGCCCCCGGGCGAGGCGAGCCCCGCGACGTGCGCCGTGCCGCCCCGCGCCTTCACCGCCGCGACGAAGGCCGCGAGGCCGGGATTGACGGCGAAGCTGCCGTCGGCGATGGCGTTGTCGATCTTCGGCAGGTCCATCCACACGACGCGGCCGGCGCCGATGTTCATGTGGCCGACCTCGGAGTTGCCCATCTGCCCCTCGGGCAGCCCGACGTCCGGCCCGTGGGCGGCGAGCCGGGCGTGCGGGCAGGACGCCCGGATCCGGTCGAAGTTCGGGGTGTGCCCGAGCGCCACGGCATTCGCCTCGCGGGAGGGTGAGAGTCCCCAGCCGTCGAGAATGCACAACACCACCGGGCCCATAAAAACCTCCGCTTCAGTCGACCGCAGGTTTAGCCCCGCCGGCCGGAGGGCGCAATCTTCGCGTCGGCACGCCAAACCTCT
>CAZEGY010000415.1:0-3077 GCA_964511815.1 uncultured Rhodovulum sp. | reverse complement strand
CAGACCAACTTCGAGGGCGAGCTCGTCGGCTGGATCCACGAGGCGATCGACGCCGGCGCCGGCATCCTCGTCAACCCCGCCGGCCTCACCTTCACCTCGATCCCGGTCCTCGACGCGCTGAAGATGGCGGAGACCCCGATCATCGAGTTCCACATCTCGAACGTCCACCGCCGCGAGCCGATCTATCACCGCTCGCTGGTCTCGCCGGTGGCGACCGCCGTCCTCGCCGGCCTCGGCGCCCGCGGCTATCCGCTGGCGGTGCGCCACCTCGCGGACCTCCTCGACGCGATGCGCTGACCGGCGCCCCGGGGGCGATCGGGGCGGTGCCCGCGGCGACCGCGACCGTTGACGGCGGCCGCCCGCGCCCCTAGGGCTTCGGCGCCAGCCCTCGCCAGCGGTATCCGTCCCGAGGGACCGCCCGCCGGTCCGACCCCCGAGGCCCGTCATCCATGCTCCGCCAGTTCTTCGCCTACTATCGCCCGTGGAAGCGCCTGTTCTGGCTCGACTTCGGCTGCGCCGTGCTCTCCGGCGTCCTCGAGCTCGCCTTCCCGCTCGCCGTCACCTTCTTCATCGACCGGCTGCTGCCGCGCGGCGACTGGACGCTGACGCTCGTCGCCGCGGGGGTGCTCCTCGTCATCTACGTGCTGAACGCCGGGCTGATGGCGGTGGTCACCTACTGGGGCCACATGCTCGGGATCAACATCGAGACCGGGATGCGGGCGCGGGCCTTCGAGCACCTGACGACGCTGTCGTGGCGGTGGTACGACAAGACCCGCACCGGCAAGCTCGTGGCGCGGGTGACGCGCGACCTCGAGGAGATCGGCGAGGTCGCCCACCACGGGCCGGAAGACCTCTTCATCGCGGTGATGACCTTCGTCGGCGCCTTCCTTCTCATGCTGTGGATCCACCCCGGGCTCGCGTGGGCGACCGCGCTGATCGTGCCGGTGACGGTGTGGATCGTCTCGCACTACGGCAGGCGGATGACCGACACCTGGCGGACGATCTTCGCGCGGCTCGGCCAGTTCAACGTCCGGCTCGAGGAGGCGCTCGGCGGCATCCGCCTCGTCCAGGCCTTCGCCAACGAGGACCACGAGCGCCGGCTGTTCGCCGCCGACAACGCCCGCTACCGCGCGGCGAAGCTCGACGGCTACCGGGTGATGGCGGCGAGCCAGGCGCTGAACTACATGGGGATGCGCTTCGTCCAGGTCGTGGTCATGGTCGCCGGCGCCGGGCTCGTGCTCCAGGGGACGCTGACCGCCGGCGGCTTCGTCGGCTTCCTGCTCCTCGTCAACGTCTTCTTCCGCCCGCTCGAGAAGATCGCCGCGGTGATGGAGGTCTATCCCAAGGGCATCGCCGGCTTCCAGCGCTACCTCGACCTCCTCGCCACCGAGCCCGAGATCGCCGACGCCCCCGACGCGACCCCCGCGCCGGCGCTCGGGGGCGCGATCGCGTTCGACCGCGTCGGTTTCCACTACGACGCCGGTCGCCCGGTGCTCCACGACATCACCCTCGACGTCGCGCCGGGCGAGACCGTGGCCTTCGTCGGCGCGTCCGGGGCGGGCAAGACCACGCTCCTCGCGCTCCTGCCGCGCTTCTACGCGCCGACGTCGGGGCGGATCGCGATCGACGGCCTGCCGCTCGCGGCGATGACGGTGGCGAGCCTGCGGAGCCAGATCGGCCTCGTCAGCCAGGACGTGTTCCTCTTCGGCGGCACCATGCGCGAGAACATCGCCTACGGCCGGCTCGGGGCCAGCGACGCCGAGATCATGGCGGCGGCGGGCAAGGCCCGGATCGGCGACCTGATCGCGAGCCTGCCCGAGGGCCTCGACACCGTCGTCGGCGAGCGCGGGGTGACGCTCTCCGGCGGGCAGAAGCAGCGCGTGGCGATCGCGCGGGCGTTCCTGAAGAACCCGCCGATCCTGATCCTCGACGAGGCGACCTCGGCGCTCGACAGCCAGACCGAGCGCGAGATCCAGGCGGCGCTCGAGGCGCTCGCCGTCGGGCGCACGACGCTCGTCATCGCCCACCGCCTCGGCACGATCCGCGGCGCCGACCGCATCGTCGTCATGGACCGCGGCCGCATCGTCGAGCAGGGCACCCACGAGGACCTTCTCGCCCGCGCCGGCGCCTACGCCCGCCTCGCCGCCTGAGGCTTCGCAGTCCTCGGCCGCCCGAGTCCTCAGCCGACGGGGTCGTCGCCGGCGCCGGGGCCGGCGTCCTCGCCGCGGGCACGGAGCCGCGCCTCGACCTCGCGGGTGGCCTTGTCGGTGTCGCCGCGCTGCATCGACCGCGCCAGCCGCAGCAGGACCTGGATCGATTCCCGGTCGAGACGCCCGACGAGGCGCACGAACGCCCTCTCGTCGGCGGTTCGCTTTCGGTCCTCGTCGTGCTCGTCCATCGCGCTCACGGGATACTCGCAAATCCGAGCAAGTTTGCGTGCCGGCGGCAGCGCGCAGAGCGTCCGCGCGCCGGCGGGGGCGGAAGTCGGGGCTCAGGCCCAGGAAAAGCCGACCTTGGCGAGGGGAATGCCGCAGAATCGGTCCTCGGCGCGGGCGTACTCGGCCCCGCCCATCGCCGCGTAGAAACGGCAGGCGACGGTGTTCTCGGCGAGCGCCCAGACGACGAGGCGGTCGAGGCCGCGGCGGGATAGCTCGCGGCGGGCGTCGGCGAAGAGCCGGCGGCCGACGCCGCAGCCGTGGTACTCGGGGCGGACGTAGAGCTCGTAGATCTCGCCGGTCCGGGGCGTCGGCCCGCGGCCGCGCCCGAGGGTGGCGTAGCCGGTCACCGCGCCGCGGCCGCCGGCGACGCGGGCGTGGAAGCCGTGCTCGTGCATCCGCGTCCACCAGCCGCGGCCGCGGCGGGCGATCATCCGCTCGAGGGTCAGGCCGGGGATGATCCCGGCGTAGGCGTAGCGCCAGGCGGCGCGGTGGATCTCGGCGAGCCCGTCGGCGTCGGCCGCGGTCGACCAGCGCGTTCGGGGCGGGGCGCCTGGTGGGTCATGGTGCGCCATGGGACGCGATCATAGCGCCATCCGCCGCGCGGCGCCGCAACATTCCGCCGCAGGTGGTGGACCTCGG
>CAZEGY010000414.1:1376-3079 GCA_964511815.1 uncultured Rhodovulum sp. | reverse complement strand
TGGTGCGAGAAGCACTTCCCGGCGATCTCGACCGAGCACGCCACGCCCTGGGCCGGCCTGCGCCCGATGACGCCGTCGATGCTTCCCCGCGTCGGCCGCGGCCGGCGCCCGGGCGTCTTCTACAACACCGGCCACGGTCACCTCGGCTGGACCCTCTCCGCCGCCACCGCCCGCCTCGTCGCCGAGGCCGTCGCCGCCGAGCTCGGCCCCCGCGCCGCCACCGGCGGCCCGGCCCGCAAGGCGGCCGCGTAAGATCAGGGAAGGGGAGGGGGCGCGCCGTCGCCCCTCAGCCGCGGGCCTCGGCCGCCATCCGCACCGGCGCCGGGCGCCAGATCTCGGCGACGTCGACGGCGCGGCCCTCGCGGATCGAGCGCTCGGCGGCCATGCCGATCGCCACGGCGCGCAGGCCGTCCTCGACCGTCACCGCCACCGGCGCGCCCTCGACGATGGTGCGCCGGAAGGCCAGGTGCTCGAAGTACGTCGATCCGTGGTGGCCGCCGGCCTTCAGCGCCGCGGCGTCGACGGCGACGTCCTGCCGCTCCGGCGCCTTGCCGGTGCGCGGACTGTAGACGAGCCGGGCGTCGACGTGGGTCGCGTAGCCGCGCAGGCCCGGCACCTGGCACTCGATGCGGGCGGCGTCGCCGGTGACGGCGAAGTCCTCCTGCCACCAGGCGCCGTCGGCGAACATGCAGAGATCGAGGCTCGCCCGGACGCCGTTGTCGAACTCGACGATGGCGAAGGCGTTGTCGACGACGTCGGGGGTCTCGCCGCCGTAGCGCTCGTCGCGGTGGTTCACGTCGGCGGCGCCCGAGGCGAACACCCGCACCGCCTCGCCCTGCGCGATCAGCCGCATCAGGTCGAAGAAATGGCAGCACTTCTCGACGAGGGTGCCGCCCGTCCGCCGCGCGAAGCGGTTCCAGTCGTCGACCTTGGTCAGGAACGGGTGGCGGTGCTCGCGCATGGCGATCATCCGCGGCCGGCCGACGCGCCCGCCGTGGACCGCCTCGACGAGGCGGGTGACCGGCGGCATGTAGCGGTACTCCATCCCGACCCAGACCGGCGCCCGGTGCTCGGCGGCGCGCCCGCGCAGCCGCGCGAGGTCGGCGGGATCGGTGCAGATCGGCTTCTCGACGAGGATCGGCAGGCTCGGGCGCGCCGCGAAGACCTTGTCGAGGAGGTCGGCGTGGGTGTCGTTCGGCGTCGCGATCACCAGCGCGTCGAAGCCGTCGGCCTCGAGCAGCCGGTCGACGTCGTCGACGAAGGTGGGCGGCGTGGCCATGAGATCGCCCACGCATTCGGCGGCCGCCGCGCGCGATGCCGGGTGCGGATCGGCGATCGCCGTCACCACCGAGCCCGGGATCAGGGCGAGGTTGCGCAGATGCTCCCGCCCCATCATCCCCGCGCCGAGAATCCCGTAGCGGACGACCTGCTCCGACATCGCACTCCCTTCCTTCTCGTTCCGAGTATTTCGTAACGCTACGATATGGGCGACTCACCCGTTCGTCAACCAGAGCGGACGATTGGCCGAGGCCCGCTTGGTGATTGACAAACACGCTCGTAGCGCTATTTTTTCCCTTCCCGCTTCGCCAACGCATGCGGACGGGCCGCAAGGTCAGCAGGGGAGGATCTCCAGATGCATCGACACGCCAGTTCGGCGGCGACGCTCTTCGCCAGGGTGGCGGTTCCGGCGGCAATCTCGGCGG
>CAZEGY010000414.1:0-1276 GCA_964511815.1 uncultured Rhodovulum sp. | reverse complement strand
TTCGCCCAGACGGAGCTGCGGATGTTCGTCTCGAGCCAGGGACAGCCGGAGATCTTCCAGGAGGCGATCGACGCCTACATGGCCGCGCACCCCGACGTGAAGGTCGAGCTCGAGCTCGGCGGCGCGACCTCCGAGCTCCAGGCCCAGTACCTGAACACCGTGCTCTCGGCGAGCGACCCCTCGCTCGACGTCTTCGTCCTCGACGTCGTCCGCCCGGCGCAGTTCGCCGCCGCCGGCTGGGCCGAGCCCCTCGACGCCTACGTCGACGACAAGGACGCGCTGATGGCGGAGTACCTGCCCGCCTACGCCGAGGCCAACCAGGTCGACGGCAAGCTCCTCGCGCTCCCCGCCTACGCCGACGCGATGTTCCTCTACTACCGCACGGACCTGCTCGAGAAGTACGGCCAGCAGGTGCCGACCACCTGGGACGAGCTCGCCGCCACGGCCAAGACCATCCTCGAGGGCGAGAACGACCCGACGCTCCAGGGCGTGAGCTTCCAGGGCGCGGCGATCGAGGGCGCGGTGTGCAGCTTCCTCCTGCCCTACTGGAGCCTCGGTCACACGCTGGAGAAGGACGGCGAGTTCGCCTTCGACGCCGACGGCGCGGCCCGGTCCTTCGAGGTCTGGCTCGACCTGATGGCGCAGGGCGTCGCGCCCGCCAACAGCGCCGAGGTCAAGACCGACGACACCCGCAAGAGCTTCCAGGGCGGCGACGCGGTCTTCGCGGTGCTCTGGGCCTACGGCTGGTCGATGTTCCAGGGCGACGACTCGGAGGTGACGGGCAACGTCGGCGTGGCGCGGCTTCCCGCCGTCGCCGGCGGCGAGCCGGTCACCTGCCTCGGCGGCTGGGAGTGGGCGGTGTCGGCGTTCTCCGAGCACAAGGACGAGGCGGCCGAGCTCGTCAAGTACCTCTCCGGCCCCGAGGTCTCCAAGCTCCGCGCGGTCAAGGCCTCCAACCTGCCGGCGCGCCTCGACATGTACGAGGACGCCGACGTCCTCGCCGCCGCCGGCTGGTTCGCCGACGCGCTCCCGGTCGTCGAGACCGCCAACACCCGCCCGGTGTCGCCGCGCTACAACGAGATCAGCGACATCATCCGCACCAACCTCAACGCCGTCGTCGCCGGCGCCGCGACCCCCGAGGACGCCGCCGCCCAGATGAAGTCGCGGCTCCAGCGCGCCATGCGCTGACCGCTGCGGAAAGGGAGGCGGAGGCGCCTCCCTCCTTCCGTGTCCGAGCCCCCGCGGCCGGAGCCCCGAATCGTGGTTTCCCAATGGT
>CAZEGY010000413.1:0-3093 GCA_964511815.1 uncultured Rhodovulum sp. | reverse complement strand
CCGACGCACGCCTGAGCGGATCGCGGTCGCTCTGCCTCTTTCCCGGGCAGAGGGACCGCGACGCTCCCGAGGATTGACAAGCCGGCCGTTGCCCTGTCCCGTTTTCGGGCATAGTGCCCACGGACCGCCGGTTGGCGGGCCGCAACCAGAACCAGCAGGGAAAGCCGGAAATGTTCCTCAAGACGATCATGGGCGCGCTCGCGGCGGCCGTCATCGCTAACGTCGTCATCGCCAACGCCGCCTTCGCCGAGGACGCCCTCGAGCGCGTCAAGGCGGCGGGGGTGCTGAAGGTCGGCACCGAGACCGCCTTCGCCCCCTTCGACTTCATCGACGCCGGCAAGCACACCGGCATGAACATCGACGTCTTCGCCGCCATCGGCGAGGAGCTCGGCGTCGGGATCGAGTGGATCACCCTGCCCTGGGACGGCGTCCTCCCCGGCCTCGAGAGCGGCAAGTTCGACATGGTCGCGGGCCCGGCGACGATCACCCGCGAGCGCATGGACCGCTACCGCTTCTCGACCCCGGTCGCCGAGGCGACGGTCGCGCTCCTCAAGAAGGCCGGCGACGAGACCCTCGCGAGCCCCGGGGACATCGCCGGCAAGACCATCGGCTCGGGCAAGGCGACCGCCCAGCTCGCCCAGACCCAGGAGTACGTCGCGACCCTGCCGGAGCCGGTCGAGATCAAGGAGTACCCGGGCTTCAACGAGGCCTACGCCGACCTCGCCGCCGGGCGCATCGTCGCGGTGGCGAACTCGTTCCCGAACATCGCCTTCGTCGCCCAGCAGCGCCCGGAGACCTTCGCGCTCGTCGAGCCGCCGTTCGGGGTCAAGACCTACTTCGGCTACCCCGGCCGCAAGGACGACGACCACGCGAGCCTGATGGACGCGATCGACGCCGCGCTCCTGAAGATGAAGGGCGACGGGCGGATGGCCGAGATCCAGCAGAAGTGGTTCGGCGTCACCTTCGACACCCCCGACACCCTGACCGAAGCCGCCTTCTGAGCGGCCGGCCGCGGGGAAACGGGTGAGCTGGGAGCTCTTCTGGCTGCTGGTCGAGGCGGCGCGGCTGACGATCGTGCTCAGCGTCGTCTCGATCGCCGGCTTCGGCTTCCTGATCGGCGTCCTCGTCTGCGCGGGGATGCTGTCGGAGAACCGCCTCGCCCGCCGCGCCGGCCGGCTCTACGTCAGCTTCTTCCGCGGGGTGCCGCTCCTCGTCCAGCTCCTGCTCATCTACTACCTCCTGCCCTCGATCGGCCTCGACGTGCCGCCGGTGGTCGCGGCCATCGCCGGCATGTCGCTCTGCACCGCCGCCTACCAGGCCGAGATCATGCGCGGCGGCTTCGCCGGCGTGCCGAGCGGCCTCGTCGAGGCCGCCGACATGTGCGGGATGTCGCCCCTCGACACCTTCCGCCGCATCCGCCTGCCGATCGCGGTCAAGCTCGTCGTGCCGGCCCTCGTCAACGAGGCGACGATGATGCTGAAGTCCTCCTCGCTCGTCTCGGTCGTCGGCGTCGTCGAGCTCACCCGCATGGCCCAGGACCTCGCCGCCTCGACCTACCGCCCGCTCGAGCTCTACGCCGCCGCGGGCTTCGTCTACCTCGTCATCAACGTCGTCGTCGCGCTGCTCGGCCGCGGCCTCGAGGCGCGGCTGTCGTGGGGGCGGATGTGAACTTCGACCTCGCCCTCCTCGCGACCTTCGCCCCGGCGATCGTCAAGGCGACGGGCCTGACCCTGTTCCTCTGGGTGGTCTGCACCGTCCTCGGCGTCGCCGCCGGCTTCGCCATCGCCGTCGCCCGCCGCTACGGGCCGCGCGTCCTCGACCGCGCGCTCTTCGTGCCCGTCGAGATCGTCCGCGGCACGCCCTTCCTCGTGCAGGTCTTCCTGCTCTACTACGGCGGCCCCTACATCGGCCTCAGCCTCGACAACGTCCCGGCCGGCATCATCGCGCTCTCGATCTACTCCGCCGCCTACTACTCCGAGATCTGGCGCGCCGGCTTCGCCGCGATCCCGCGGGGCCATCTCGAGGCGGCCGACTGCGTCGGCATGACCGCGACGCAGACCCTCTTCCGCATCGTGCTGCCGGAGATGACCATGCTCGTCCTCCCCTCGATGGTGAACATGACGATCCTCATGCTGAAGGAGACCGCCATCCTCTCGATCATCTCGGTCCCCGAGCTCACCCTGACGGTCAGCGCCATCGGCACCCAGTACTACGCCTTCGTCGAGAGCTTCACCGTCCTCGCCCTGATCTACTGGGGCCTCGTCGAGCTCTGCGGCGCCGCCGGCCGCGCCGCCGAGCGCCGCCTCGCCCGGTACCGCTTCGCATGACCGGGGCGCAGCCCGCCGCGGTCCGCACCCGCGGCCTCGTCAAGTCGTTCGGCGACACCCGCGTCCTCGACGGCATCGATCTTCTCGCGCCGCACGGCGAGGTCACCTGCATCATCGGTCCCTCGGGCTCGGGCAAGTCGACGCTCCTGCGCTGCATCGCCTTCCTCGAGGAGGCGACGGGCGGCCTCATCGAGATCGACGGCCAGCCGCTCGGCTACGCCCCCGGCCCCGCGGGGGCGCGCACGCGCCTGCCGGCGGCGAAGATCCGCGCCGTGCGCAGCCACGTCGGCATGGTCTTCCAGCAGTTCAACCTCTGGCCGCACATGACCGCGCTCGGCAACGTCGCCGAGGCCCTCGTCCGCGTCCGCCGCCTGTCGCGCAGGGACGCCGAGGCCCGGGCGCTGGTCCAGCTCGAGGCCGTCGGCCTCGCCCACCGCGCCGGGCACTACCCGTCCGAGCTCTCCGGCGGCCAGCAGCAGCGCGTCGCGATCGCCCGGGCGCTGGCGCTCGAGCCGCGGCTCCTGCTCTTCGACGAGCCGACCGCCTCGCTCGACCCCGAGCTGACCGGCGACGTCCTCAACGTCATGCGCGCCCTCGCGACGACCGGGATCACCATGCTCGTCGTCACCCACGAGATCGGCTTCGCCGCCTCTGTGGCCTCGAAGATCGTCTTCCTCGACCACGGCCAGGTCCTCGTCGAGGGCCCGCCGGCCACGGTCTTCGGCAAGCCCCGCCACCCCCGCATCGACCAGTTCCTCGAGACCTA
>CAZEGY010000412.1:0-3109 GCA_964511815.1 uncultured Rhodovulum sp. | reverse complement strand
CGGGCGGCTCCGAGGTGATCTCTCCCGAGCCTTCGCCGCTCCCAACCCCTTGACATGCGGGCGATTCCCTTCTAATGGCCCGCGACCTCGCATCCAGGAGCACGCGCCTTGTCCGATTCCGTCGGCTCGACCCGGTCACCCCGCCGCGACCGCACCGCCGGCCTCGAGGCCGCCGCGCTCACCGTCGACGGCGCGCGCCCGACCGACGCCGCCGGCTGGCTCGACGCCCTGCGCGAGCTCGCGGGCCGGGGCGACGACCTTCTCGCCCGCGAGGCGACCCTGCGTCCCGTTCGCCGCCGCCCCCGCCGCGGCCCCCGTCCCGACGACGGCGGCCTCGCGGTATTCCCGCGCCACGACGGCGGCCCCCGCGGCCCGCGCTCGGGGCCGGCGAACGCCCTCTTCGACCTCGCCGCCTAGACCCCCGGCCTCGCCCTCACTCACCGGACGCCCCCGCCCGGCCGGACGGCGCGCTCCCCGAGCCCCGGCACCTCGCCGCGCGCCACCCGCGCCCGGCCGTGCTCGGCGAAGGCCCCGACGATCCGCCGCTGCCGCACGCTCCGCATCGTCGCCAGCCCGACGACCATCGGCCGCTGCGCCCCGGCGAGCGCCACCGCGACGAGCGGCGTCCCGTCCGGCGCCCGCTCGCCGCCGAGGCGCAGGTTGGCGAGGGCGTAGCCGTAGCCGTTGGCGACGAGGCTCCGCACCACCGCGATGTCGCGGCTGCGCTCGACGATCCGCGGCCTGAGCCCGGCGGCGGCGAAGAGCGACAGGAAGTAGTCGCGGCTGAGCGGCAGGTCGAGCAGCACCATCGGCGCCGCCGCCAGCGCCTCGAGCGTCACCGCCCCCGCCGCCGCGAAGGGATGCCCCTCGGCGACGAGGACGTGCGGCGGCAACGCCGCCAGCGGATCGAAGGCGACGTCGGGCGGGATCTCGAGGTCGTAGGTGATGGCGACGTCGATCTCCGCCCGGCGCAGCATCGCGAGGAGCCGCGCCTGGTCGCCCTCGGCCTGGGTGACCCGCGCCTCGGGAAACGCCGCCTCGAAGCTCCGCCGCAGCGCGGCGAGGATCAGCGGCGCGAGGGTGACGAAGCAGCCGATCGCGATCGGCCCGCGCGGCGCCGCGGCGATGTCGGCGGCGACGTCGTGGAGCCCGTCGGCGGCCTCGAGCAGGAGCTTGGCCTCGCTGAAGAACCGCCGCCCGCCGGGGGTCAGCGACAGGCCCTGCGCATGGCGGCGGACGAAGAGGTCGATGCCGAACTCGGCCTCGAGCCGCGCCACCGCCGCCGAGATCGACGGCGACGAGACGCTGACCGCCTCGGCGGCCGCCGCGATCGACCCCGCCTCCCCGACCGCGACGAAGTATTCGAGCTGGCGCAGGGTGAAGCGGAGCGGCATCCTCCGAGGATGCCGGCCCGCGTCACGGCGCGCAAGTCAGGGCGCCGGCGGCCAGGTCTTCGCCACCATCGTCAGCACGTCGTACTGGGCGACGACGGCGCCGTCCTGCTTGGTCACCCGGCAGTCCCAGCGGACCTCGCCGTGCTCGGCGCCGGCGCGCGGGTTGATCTCCTTGCAGGTCAGGCGCACCCCGAGGGTGTCCCCGGGATAGACCGGCGTCAGGAAGCGCAGGTTGTCGACGCCGTAGTTGGCGAGCACCGGCCCCGGGGCCGGGTCGACGAAGAGCCCGGCGGCGAAGGAGACGATCAGGTAGCCGTGGGCGACGCGGCCGTCGAAGAACGGGTTCGCCTGCGCCGCCGCCTCGTCCATGTGGGCGTAGAAGGTGTCGCCGGTGAAGCCGGCGAAGTGCTCGATGTCGGCGAGCGTCACCGTCCGCGTGCCGGTGACGAGCTGGTCGCCGACCTTCAGCTCGGCGAGGGACTTGCGGAAGGGGTGGGTGCCCTCCGCCTGAACGTCGGCGCCCTCGATCCAGCGGCCGGTGACCGCGGAGAGCAGCCGCGGCGTGCCCTGGACGGCGGTGCGCTGCATGTAGTGCTTCACCCCGCGGATGCCGCCCATCTCCTCGCCGCCGCCGGCGCGGCCGGGGCCGCCGTGGACGAGGACGGGAAGCGGCGAGCCGTGGCCGGTCGAGGACTTGGCGCTCAGCCGGTTGCCGATGAGCACCCGCCCGTGGAACGGCGCGAGCCCGAGGACGGCCTCCTCGGCGACGGCCTTGTCGTCGGTGAAGACCGAGGCGACGAGCGAGCCCTTGCCGCGCCGCGCCAGCGCGATGGCCTCGCCGAGGTCGTCGTAGGGCATGACGGTCGCGACCGGGCCGAAGGCCTCGACGTCGTGGATGGCGCTCTTCGCCAACGGGTCGTCGGCGTAGAGCACCACCGGGTTGAGGAACGCCCCCTTGCCGGCGTCGCCCGAGCTCACCCGCACCGCGTCGGGATCGCCGGCGACGATCTCGGCCTCCGCCCGCAGCTCGCGGATGCGCTCGCGCACCTCGCGGCGCTGGTCGAGGCTGGCGAGCGGCCCCATGCGGGTGCCCTCCGCCGACGGGTCGCCGAGCGGGGTCTTCGCCAGGCGGTCGCCGAGGGCGGCGACCAGCGCGTCGGTGAAGGCGCGCGGGGCGATCACCCGGCGGATGGCGGTGCACTTCTGGCCCGCCTTCACCGTCATCTCGCGGGCGACCTCGCGCACGAAGAGGTCGAACTCCGGCGTGCCCGGTCCGGCGTCCGGCCCGAGGATCGCGGCGTTGAGGCTGTCGGCCTCCATGGTGAAGCGCACGCTGTTCTCGACGATCGCCGGGCTCGTCCGCAGCTTGCGCCCGGTCCACGCCGAGCCGGTGAAGGTGACGACGTCCTGCCCGGTGACGTGGTCGAGCAGGTCGCCCGTCGATCCGGCGATGAGCTGGAGCGCGCCCGCGGGCAGGATGCCGCTCTCGACGATGCGCCGCACCACGAGCTCGGTCAGGTAGGCGGTCTGGCTCGCCGGCTTCACGATCGACGGCACCCCGGCGATGAAGGTCGGCGCCAGCTTCTCGAGCATCCCCCAGACCGGGAAGTTGAAGGCGTTGATGTGGACCGCGACCCCTTCGAGCGGGGTCAGCACGTGCTGCGCGACGAAGCTGCCGTCCTTCGACAGCGCCTCGAGCTCGCCGTCGGTGAGGA
>CAZEGY010000411.1:0-3111 GCA_964511815.1 uncultured Rhodovulum sp. | reverse complement strand
ACCATCACCTTGCGGAGCTTGCCGATCTCCGAGTGGACGCCGAGTTGCATGGATCAGGTCTCCTCCCGATGCGGCCGTTCAGCGGTCGCGGTTTGCAGGCAAGTCTCAGCCCGCCGGCGCCGCGGCGGGCGCAGGCGTGGCGGGCGCAGGCGTGTCGGGAGCGTCCGAGGTCATCGCCGACAGGCTCAGGGCCGCCGAGATGATGACGGCGAGGATCAGCAGAAGTGGCCAGACGAAGCGCAGCCAGCGGTCGTAGGACACCCGCCCGATGGCGAGGCCGCCCATGACCACGGCGAAGGTCGGGTTGAACAGGTTCACCCAGCCGTTCGCCGACTGGTAGGCGGTGACGACGAGACTGCGGGCGACGCCGGCGAAGTCCGACAGCGGCGCCAGGATCGGCATGGAGAGCACCGCGAGGCCCGAGGACGAGGGCACGACGAAGGAGAGGAAGGTCTGGTTCAGCAGCATCCGGTTGATGAAGGCGACCGCGCCGAGGCCGCCCAGCGCCTCCTCGCGGGCGTGCAGGATGGTGTCGGTGATCCTGCCCGCATCCATCACCACGACGACGCCGCGGGCGACGCCGATGATGAGCGCGACACCGAGCAGGTCGCGGGCGCCGGCGACGAAGGTGTCGACGAAGGCGTGCTCGTCCATCCTGGTCGCGGCGTCGAACTTCGCCACGACGTAGGTGACGATCGCCATGCCGAGGAACAGCGCCGACATCTGGCCCATCCACCAGCCCTTGGCGATCACCCCGTAGAGCATGACGACGAAGGTCAGGGCGAAGAGCGCGAGGATGATCTCGCGCACGCGGTTGAACTCGGGGAGCGGGGCGCCGAGCTCGGTGCCCTTGAGGAAGTGCGCGACGTTCTCCTCGCGCTGCGCCGCCACCACCGAGCGCGAGGGGTCGGCCTTTACCCGCCGGGCGTAGCGCATGACGAAGAGGATGCCGGCGGCGAGGCAGGCGAAGAGGATGAACACGCGCAGGAGCAGCCCGTCGGTGAAGGGCACGCCGGCGGCGTTCGAGGCGATCACCGTCGCGAAGGCGTTGAAGGTCGAGCCGAGCGTGCCGATGCCGCAGCCGAGCATGATGACGGCGACCCCGGTCAGCGCGTCGTAGCCGGCGCGGATGAAGACCGGCAGGATGATGGCGTAGAAGGCGAGGCTCTCCTCGGCCATGCCGTAGCTGGTGCCGCCGGCGGCGAAGGCGGCCATCAGGATCGGGATCATCCAGATCTCGCGGCCCTTCAGCGCCGTAAGCAGCCAGCCGATGCCGGCGTCGATGGCGCCGGTTCTGGTCACCACCGCGAGGAAGCCGCCGATGACGAGCACGAAGACCGCGACGTCGATGGCGTTGGCCATGCCGGTCGCCGGATCGTAGAGACCGGCGATCGGCGCCATCAGCACCGCCCCGATCCCCTGCGGGTTGGGCTCGACCCGGGTGTAGGTGCCGGGCACCGGCGCGTCCTTGCCGAGCGCCTCGCTGAAGGCCCGCTGGTACTCGCCGGCCGGGATGATCCAGGTCAGCGCCGCCACGATGACGATCAGCGCGAAGAGGATGGTGAAGGCGGTCGGGAACTTCTTCATCGGTCTTCCCTTGTCCGCGGCGCCTGGTTTCGGCGTCCCTCCCGAGGCCGCCGGTGCGCGCCCTTATTTCGCGTCGTGGCGGGTCAGCCCCTCGGCCCTGCCTGCTTCAACATCCGGTCGATCTCGCCCTCGAGCTCGGCGATCACCGAGCGGAAGTCGCCGACCTCCGGCCGCTCCGCCGCGTCCGAGCGCGCTTCGAAGCGGGCGAGGCTCTCCCGGGCCAGCGCATACTCCTCGCAGATCTCGCGAAACGCCGGGTCGGCCAGGGCCATCCCGCGCAGCACCGCCGCCGCCTCCGGGAAGCGCGCCACCGCCTGAGCCAGTCCCGTCCGTGCGAAGTCGGCGTCGGCCATTGCGCAACCCATGGTCCAGAGACGGTCCCGATGCTGCGCGCCGGCGGATCGATCACGAAGTACGTTACCGTAAGCGACGGCCGTCCCTCGCCTCCGTCAGAGACCCTCGCAAAGCGCCCCGACAGGCCCGGAGGCCATGCCGTTGCGCGCGCGACGGGGGTGGCGGGGAGACCTCTGCGAAACCACCCGTACCCGTGCCGGTCGACATGTTCACGGGTATGAACAGGGGGTTAACGCGCAACGCGTAATCGAGCGATATCAATGAGTTGACCCTCTGCGCACGCGTGCGCAGACCGTGCGACGGGATGACCTCCGGGCACATCGAGGGCCTTTCGCAGAGGTCTCTCAGAACCGCAGGAACAGCGAGATCGCCCCGACGTTGACCACGTCGACGAAGAAGGCCGAGACCAGCGGCAGGATGACGAAGGCGTTCGGGGCCGGCCCGTAGCGCCGGGTGATCGCCGACATGCTGGCGATCGCCGTCGGGGTCGAGCCGAGCGACAGGCCGGTGAAGCCGCCGGAGAGCACCGCCGCCTGGTAGTCTCGGCCCAAGGCCGGAAACACCACGAAGACGATCCAGGCGGCGGCGACCACGGTCTGGACCGCGACGATGGCGAAGAGCGGCCCGGCGCTGCCGGCGAGCGTCCAGAGCTGCATGCTCATCAGCGACATCGCGAGGAAGATCGACAGCGCGTAGCTCGAGATCAGCTCGAGCGCGGCGGTGTGCGCCGGCCAGCGGATCCGCGGCAAGAGGACCGGCACGGTGTTCGACAGGAGGATGCCCATGACCAGGCACGGCACGAAGAGCGGCAGGTTGATCCCGGCGGCGATCAGCCGGGCATGGACGAGGTAGCCGAGGATGACCGCGACGTTGATCGCGAGCATCGCGCGCATGACGTCCATCTTGTCGACCGGCGCGGCGTCGGACTCGGGCGCCGGCGCTGCGCCGTCGTCGGCCGTGCCGGGATCGCGGAGCGCGTTGCGCTCGATCAGGAGCTTGGCGATCGGGCCGCCGAGCACGCTGGCGATGATCAGGCCGAGGGTCGCGACGGCGATGCCGCTCTCCACCGCCGCCGGAAAGCCGTGGTCCTCGGCGACGGTCGGCCCCCAGGCGATGGCGGTGCCGTGGCCGCCGACCAGCGACACCGATCCGACGATCACCCCCGCCGCC
>CAZEGY010000410.1:0-3113 GCA_964511815.1 uncultured Rhodovulum sp. | reverse complement strand
TCACCGCCGCGACGCGCGCCACCTGGGCCTGCCCGGCGGCGCCGAGCGTCGCCGAACCCGGCGCGAACAGCACCTCGGAGGGGAAGACGAAGCGGTCGCCGACGACCTGCACGCCCTCGCGCTCGCCGAGGATCGCCCGCATCTGGCCGAAGAACTCGGAGCGGTAGCTCTCGAGGTTGCGGGCCCTCTCCGCCTCGAGGTCGGCACGGGCCTTCTGCTCGGCGGCGACGCGGGCGAGGGCGGCGTTGAGGTTCGAGCCGAGGTTCTCGATCTGCACCTGCGCCGCGGCGTCCCGGGCCCCGGCCTCGTCGAGGAGGCCCTGGAGCGAGTCGAGCTGGGAGCGCAGCGAGGCGGTCTGCTGGTTGAGGAGCGCGACCTGGCGCTGGCTCTCGGCCGAGAGCGACTTCTCCTGCGCGAGGAGGGCCTCGGCCTGGGCGACCTCGGCGGCGCGCCGCTCGGCATCGGTGAGGGCGGTGGTGCGGTCGCCTTCGAGCTGCCTCTTCGCGGCCTCGGCGGCGGCGAGGAGGGTCAGGGTCTCCTCGGCCTTCCGGCGCTCGGCTTCGAGGCTGAGGGTCATCGCGGTCAGCTCGGCCTGCGAGCCTTCGAGGCGCTTGCGAAGTTCCTCGGCGGCCGCGGCGTCGGCGAGGCGCTGGGCCTCGGCGGCGTCGAGGGCCTGCGTCTTGTCGGCTTCGAGGCTGGCGACGTCGCCGCGGAGCGAGGCGACGAGCGCCTCCAGCGCCTCGCGGCGGGCGGCGGCGAGGCGCGCGGCCTCGACGTTGGCGTCGAGCTCGCTCCGGGCGCTGGCGAGGGAGGCCTCGAGCGCCTGCTGGGCGGTCAGCCGCGCGGCGCTCTCCTCCTGCGCGGCGGTGAGCTCGCCGGAGAGGTCGGTGTTGCGGGCGATGAGGCTCGCGACCTGCTCCTCGAAGGAGGAGATCCGCGCCTCGGCCGCCTCCTTCTCCCCGGTCAGGGTGGTGACGAGGGCGGCCTCGCGGTCGGCGCGGCTGCGTTCGAGGCCGAGGGCGTCGGCGAGGTTCGCGACCTGGACCGAGAGCTCCTCGAGCTGCTGGCCCTGGCCGGTGATGGTGTCGCGGAGGACGAACTGGACGATCATGAAGATCGACAGCACGAAGAAGAGGACGAGGAGAAGGGCCGTCATCACGTCGACGAACCCCGGCCAGATGATGACCGAGAAGCGGTTCGAGCCGCGGCCCATCGCCATCGGCTACATCCTTCCCCTCGCCGCCACGGCGCGCAGCGCGTCGGCGAGGCCGGCGATGTCCCCGCGGATCTCGGTGACGAGATCCTGGCGGCCGGCGGCGAGGTCGTCGAGGATGCGCAGGACCTGGATGTCGATCGAGCGCAGCCGCGCCCGGGTCTCGGCGTCGAGGCCGCCGGCCTCGGCGTCGCGGCTCTCGATGAGGTGGGCGACGCGCTCCTGGGCGGCGGCGATGCGTTCGAGAAGGGCGTTGTCGACGGCGGGCGGCGGCGGCGGCGCCTCGGGCTTCGGGGCCGAGAGCAGGTCGACGAGGGCGCCGAGCTTGGCCCCGAGATTCGCCTCGGTCTCGGCCGAGCGCGCCGTCCCCTGCTCGACGACGGCGCGCAGCGCGTCGATCTGCTCGGTGGTGTGGCCGATGACGGTGAGGACGTTGGCCGCGGTCAGCGCCTCCTCGGGCTCGACGCCGGCGATGCCGAGCTTGGTGATCGAGGAGAGCCATTCCTCGAGCTCGCGGTAGAAGCGGTTCTGGGCGTGGCTGGCGAAGAGCTCGAGCAGGCCGACGACGAGGCTGCCGGCGAGGCCGAGGAGCGAGGAGCCGAAGGCGGTGCCCATGCCGCCGAGCTGGCCCTCGAGGCCGGTCATCAGGCTGTCGAAGCCCGCCATCGCGTCGTCGCCCTCCTGGGGGGCGAGGCTGCGGATGGTGTCGACGACGGCGGGGACGACGGTGGCGAGGCCGTAGAAGGTGCCGAGGAGGCCGAGGAAGATCAGCAGGCTGATCAGGTAGCGGGTGAGGTCGCGCTGCTCCTCGATGCGGGTGGCGACGGTCTCGAGGATCGAGCGGGTCGAGGACGAGGTCAGCGACCGCCGCGCCCGGCGGTTGGCGAGCATCGACGCGAGCGGCGCGAGGAGGCGCGGCGGCGGGCTGAACTCGTGGCCGGGGCGGTCGACGGCGAAGCCCTCGATCCAGTTGACCGAGGAGATCAGGGTGATCACCTGCCAGAAGCAGGCGGCGACGCCGATGAAGAAGACGAAGACGATGAAGATCTTGAGGTAGGGCGAGGCGAGGAAGATCTGGCCGACCTTGGGGAAGAGCATCACCGCGATCGCGGCGGTCAGGCCGAGGACGATCAGCATCATCACGATCTGGCGGACCGGCTGCGAGAACTGGGGTTCGGGCCTGTGACTGAGCTCCATCGTCGCCAAGCGTGTGATCCTCCTGCCGGTGCGCGACCTTACTTCGCGACGGTGCGCTTTCCAACCGGCTTGTGTTGCAGCACAATCCCGGCGGGACGAGGGGAAATCACCACGCGCCCGGGCGGTTGCGCCGGGCGGAGAGGAGCTTGCACGATGACGGCATTCGCCGCCCCCGCGATCGCCATCCTGGTCTTCGCCATCATCCTGATCTTCACCACGGTGAAGTCGGTGCCGCAGGGCGAGAACTGGACGGTCGAGCGCTTCGGGCGCTACACGCGGACCCTCGATCCGGGGTTGCGCTTCCTCATCCCGCTCGTCGACCGGGTGGGGCGCAGGATCGGGATGATGGAGACCGTCCTCGACATCGAGGAGCAGGAGGTCATCACCCGCGACAACGCCATGATCGTCGCCGACGCCGTCGCCTTCTTCCAGGTGGTCGACGCGGCGAAGGCGGCCTACGAGGTCAAGGATCTCGAGCGGGCGCTGCGGAACATCAGCCAGACCAACATCCGCGCGGTGCTCGGCTCCATGGACCTCGACGAGGCGCTGTCGAACCGGGAGGCGATCAACCTCAAGCTCCTGGCGGTCATCGACCATGCCTCGACGCCGTGGGGGGTGAAGGTGACCCGGGTCGAGATCCGCGACCTGGCGCCGCCGCCGGACATCACCCAGGCGATGGGGCGGCAGATGAAGGCCGAGCGCG
>CAZEGY010000409.1:0-3120 GCA_964511815.1 uncultured Rhodovulum sp. | reverse complement strand
CGTCTCTTCGCCGCGCCACTACGACACCGACGAGCGTCTCTGCGCCGACTTCACCGAGGCGACCGGGATCAGCGTCAACCGCATCGAGGGCGCGCCCGAGGAGATGATCGCGCGGATGCAGGCGGAGGGGGCGAACAGCTGACCGGGCTGGTCTCGGGGGCGTGCGACATCGCGGTGTCGAACACCTACTACTCCGCGCGCGGGCTCGCGACCGAGGTGCCGGGGCTGACCGAGGGGATCGAGCGCATCGGCTGGGTGTTCCCCAACCAGGAGACCACCGGCGCCCACGTCAACATCGCCGCCGCCGGGCTCGCGGCCCACGCGCCGCATCCCGACGCGGCGCGCGCCTTCCTCGAGTACCTGTCGACGCCGGTCGCGGCGGGCCACGCTATACGCCTTGGCAACGGGAATTATCCCGACTAATTTGCACGGGAATCCGGGGGCTCGCCGGAGGCCGGCGGGGAACCGCGGCCTGCGGCGCCTCGAAAATACGTGCTGCCGGCGGCCCCGGACGGGGGGCGGCGTCGTCGTGCGCGCGTCAGCGTGGAGCGACGGCAGATGGCCGGTTCGGAACGAGAGACAGGGGCGGCCGCGGGCGCCCGGTGGGCGATGCTGGCGGCGGGAGCGGCGCTCCTCGCGGCAGCGGCGTTGGCGACGGGGTTGGCGACGGGGGCGGGCGCGCAGGAGAGCGCGCCGGCGGTGCCCGGAGCGGACGCCCCGGCGCTGACCGCCCCGGCACCGGACGCCGGTGCGCCTCCGCCGGTCGCGGCGCCGGCCGACCTCTCGACGCCGGCCGCGCCCGAGGGCGGCACGCTCGCCGCGCCGAGCGCGACCGAGGGCGCCGCGCCGGCGGCGCCGGGGCCGGGGACGGAGGCGGCTCCCCGGACGGCGCAGGTGCCCGGCGATCCCGTGCCGGCGGCGCCGGCCGGGGACGCGGGGACGGCTGCGGAGAGCGCGCCGGGCGCCCCCGGGAGCACGCCGGCGATCGCCGCCGATCCGGCGCCGGAGGCCGCGGGCGCGGCCGAGGAGATGCAGTTGCCGCGCGACCTGTCGCCGTGGGGGATGTACCTGCAGGCCGACATCGTCGTGAAGGCGGTGATGATCGGCCTCGCCTTCGCCTCGATCGTCACCTGGACGGTGCTCGTCGCCAAGGGCATCGAGTTCCTGCTGGCGACGCTGCGCCTGCGCCGCGGCTACGAGGTCGTCTCGGCGGCGCCCGATCTCGCGACGGCGAGCCGGGTGCTCGCCGGGCGCCGCGGGCCGACCGCGGCGATGGTGCGCGCCGCCGCCGGCGAGGCGCGGGCCTCGGCGGAGTCGCTGCCGAACGGCGGCGCCGCGGGCCTTCTCCAGCGCGTCGCCTCGCACCTCGGGCGCATCGAGCACCAGGCCGGGCGGCGGCTCAACGCCGGGACGGGCGTGCTCGCGACGATCGGCGCGACGGCGCCCTTCGTCGGGCTCTTCGGCACGGTCTGGGGGATCATGAACAGCTTCATCGGCATCTCGGAGAGCCAGACGACGAACCTCGCGGTGGTCGCGCCCGGCATCGCCGAGGCGCTGCTCGCCACCGCGATCGGGCTCGTCGCCGCGATCCCGGCGGTGGTCGTCTACAACGTCTTCGCCCGGTGGAGCGGCGCCTACCGCGCCCGTCTCGCCGACGCCGCCGCCGCCGTCGAGCGGCTGGTCAGCCGCGACCTCGACCACGACCGCCTCGGCCAGGCGGCCTTCGCCCGGGCGGCCGAGTGATGGCGGGGAGCCTCGACCGCCGGCCGGCCGGGGGCGACGACCTCGACGAGGCCCACGAGATCAACGTGACGCCGTTCATCGACGTCATGCTCGTGCTGCTCATCATCTTCATGATCGCCGCCCCGCTCGCCACCGTCGACGTGCCCGTCGACCTGCCCGGCTCCAACGCCACGCCGCAGCCGCGGCCGGACGAGCCCGTCTACGTGACGCTGCGCGAGGACCTGAGCGTCAACGTCGGCGACGATCCGGTGGCGCGCGACGTGCTCGGGGCCGAGCTCGACCGGGCGACGGGGGGCGACCACGAGGCGCGGATCTTCCTGCGCGCCGACCAGGCGGTCGACTACGGCCAGCTCATGGGGGTCATGGACCTGCTGCGCACCGCCGGCTACCTGAAGATCGCCCTCGTCGGGCTCGAGAACGTCGCCGCGGCGACGACCACCCCCGGGACGCCCGGAGCGCCGGCCGCGACGCTCGCGCCCGGGCCTGGGCCTGGGCCCGCTCCCGCCGCGGGGACGGGGGCGCCGTGACGACGATCGCCCCCTACGGCGGCGGGCCGGGCGGCGATGCGGCGGGGTCGCGCGCGGCGTTCTGGGTCGTCGGGCTGTCGGTCGCGGTCGCCGCCCACGCCGGCGCGGTGGCGCTGGCGCTGCGCGCGCCGCACCCGGAGGTGCCGGCGCCGGCCCCGGCGCCGGTGGTGATGCTCGAGCTCGCCCCCGAGCCGGCGGCGCCGCCCGCGCCCGAGACCTACATCGCCGACAGCCTCGACCAGCCCGACCCGATGGTCGAGCTCGAGACCCCGCCGCCGCTCGACGAGCCGCCGCCGCCGATCGAGCCGCCGCCCGACGTCGAGACCCCGGTCACCGACACGCTGCCCGACATCGAGCCGCTGCCCGACCTGCCGCCTTCGGAGGTCGCCGAGCCGCGGCCGGTGCGGCGCCCGGAGAACCTCCGGGTCGAGAAGCCGGAGGAGCCCGAGCGCGAGGAGCCGAAGCCCGAGAAGAAGGCGCCGCCGCAGGTCGCGAGCCGCGTCGCCGCGCCCGAGAAGGCCGAGACCGCGAAGGCGCCGGAGACGGTGAGCGCGCAGGGCGCGCAGGTGTCGCCGGCGCGCTGGCAGTCGCGGCTGATGGCTCACCTCGAGCGCCGCAAGCGCTACCCGAGCTCGGCCCGCGGCCGGGGCGAGGAGGGAACCGTGCAGGTGCGCTTCTCGATCGACGACGGCGGCAACGTCCTCTCGTCGCAGATCGTGAAGTCCTCGGGCCACGCCGCCCTCGACGAGGCCGTCCTCGACCTGATGCGCCGCGCCTCCCCGGTGCCGGCGCCGCCCGCCGGGGCTCCGAAGACGATCACCGCGCCGGTACGCTTCAACCTCCGCTGACG
>CAZEGY010000408.1:0-3147 GCA_964511815.1 uncultured Rhodovulum sp. | reverse complement strand
CGGGATCAGGCGGCGGCGGCGCGGACGCCCTCGGTCGCCGACGCGATCGCGGCGGCGCGGGCCTCGGGGCCGAAGCCGAGCTTCTCGGCGCGGACGAAGGTGACGTCGGTCAGGCCGATGAAGCCGAGGAGGTGGCGGAGGTAGGGCTCCTGGAAGTCGTAGGCGGTCGCCGCGCCCTCGCTGTAGAGGCCGCCGCGGCTCTCGACGACGATCACCTTCTTGCCGGACAGGAGGCCCTGCGGACCCTGTTCGGTGTAGCGGAAGGTCTCGCCGGCGCGCAGGACGTGGTCGAACCAGGCGCGGAGCGTCGTCGGGACGCTGAAGTTGTACATCGGCGCGCCGATGACGATCACATCGGCGGCGCGGAGCTCGGCGATGAGCGCGTCCGAGAGGGCGCGGGCGGCGTGCTCGCTCTCCGAGCCGGCCTCGGCGCGGATGCCGGCGACGGTGGCGGCGGTGAGGTGGGGGACGGGGGCGGCGTCGAGGTCGCGGTAGACGACTCCGGTCGCGCCCTGGGCCTTCAGGGCCTCCACCGCCGCGCGGACGAGGCTGCGGGAGACCGAGGCGTCGCCGGTGGCGGCGCTGTCGATGACGAGGACGGTGCTCATGGCGTTCGGGTTCCTTCGGGGGTGCAATTCGATGCCGGGAAGATGCCGTTGCGCGGGCGGCAACGGTAGGCCGATAATCGGCCGAACACTGTTGCAGATTCGGGAACGCCGGCGATGCCCGACCTCGAGGACATCCGCACCTTCGCCGAGATCGTCGAGACCGGCAGCCTGACGCGCGCCGGCGGGCGGCTCGGGCTGTCGAAGTCGGTGGTCAGCCGGCGGCTCGCCCGGCTCGAGGCCGAGCTCGGGATGCCGCTCGTCGCCCGGACGACGCGGGGGCTGTCGCTGACCGAGGCGGGGAGCGACTTCCGGCCCTACGCCGAGCGCATCCTCGCCGAGATGCAGTCGGCGCGCGACGCCATCGGCCGGCAGGGCGAGGCGACGGGGCGGCTGCGGCTGTCGGCGCCGCTGTCGTTCGGGACGACCCACCTCGCGCCGGTCATCGCCGCCCTGGCGCTGCGCCATCCGCGGCTGGCGATCGACACCGGCTACACCGACCGCCACGTCGACCTCGTCGGCGAGGGCTTCGACGCGGCGGTGCGCCTCGGCACCCTCGCCGACTCGAGCCTGATCGCGCGGCGGATCGCGACGGTGGCGGCGCGCCTCGTCGCCAGCCCGGCCTACCTGGCGCGGGCGGGGGTGCCGGAGACGCCGGCGGACCTCGCCGCCCACGAGGCGGTGCCGCACCACGACCAGGTGTGGACCTTCGTGCAGGGCGGCCGCCGCGAGACCTTCCGGCCGCGCGGGCGCTTCACCACCGACAGCGGCCAGGCCGAGCTCGTGGCGGTGACCGCCGGGCTCGGGCTCGCGGTGATGCCGGAGTTCCTCGCCGGGCCGGCGATCGCGGGCGGCGAGCTCGTGACCCTGCTCGACGACTGGGAGGTGCCGCCGGCCGGGCTCTACGTGGTGCGGCCGCCGCCGGCGGAGCCGGTGCCGATGAAGGTGCGGGCGCTCGTCGCGATCATGGTCGAGACCTTCGGCAACGGCTGGGATCCGTGCGCGGCGGTCAGGGGGCTTCGGGAGGAGGAAGCGCCGGGTCGGCGCTGAAGCGCAGGCGGGCGCAAAGGCCGGGGGCGTTGTCGCCGAGCTCGATCGTCGCGCCGTGCATGCGGGCGACGGCGGCGACGAGGGCGAGGCCGAGGCCGGCGCCGGGCGTGCCGCGGCTCGGGTCGAGGCGGACGAAGCGGCCGAGGGCGCGGACGCGGTCGGCGGCGGGGATGCCGGGGCCGCGGTCGGCGACGACGAGGGCGGGGGCGCCGTCGTCGCGGGTGGCGGCGACGGTGATCGCGCTGCCGGCGGGGGCGTGCTTCAGCGCGTTCTCGACGAGGTTCGAGAGCGCGAGGGCGAGGAGCTGGTCGTGGCCGCGGACGACGAGCCCCGGGGCGGCGTCGCGGGCGATCGCGACACCCTTCTCCTCGGCGGCGGCCTCGTAGAGGTCGGCGACGTCGGCGGCGAGGCGGCCGAGGTCGACGGCGGTGAACTGCTCGGCGCCGATGCCGGCGTCGATGCGGGAGATGTCGAGAAGGGCGGTGGCGGTGGCGAGGACGGCCTCGGCCTCGCGGACGGCATCGTCGATGCGGGACTTCCGCGCGTCGGCCGGCGCGGTGTCGTCGGCGGCGGCCTCGAGGTGGCGGACGAGGCGGCCGAGGGGGCTCCTGAGGTCGTGGGCGAGGCTGTCGGTGACGGTGCGCAGGTCGCGGACGAGGGTCTCGATGCGGTCGAGCATGGCGTTGAGGGTGTCGGCGAGGCGGTCGAACTCGTCCCTGGTGCCGCGCAGCGCGACGCGGCGGTCGAGGGCGCCGGCCATGATGCCGCGGGCGGCGCGGTCGATCTCGGCGATGCGCCCGGAGACGAGGCGCGACAGGAGCCAGCCGGTGGCGACCGAGAGCAGCGTGATCGCGGCCAGCGCCCAGAGCAGGGCGCGGGCGAGGGTGGCGTCGAAGGCCGAGCGCGCCTCGACGTCGCGGCCGACGAGGAGCATCTCGTTCTGGGGCAGGCGCAGGGCGAGGGCGGAGATCTCGGTCGGGCGGGTGCGGTCGGTGCGGTAGAGGTCGAGCGTCGTCCAGCCGGCGTCGGGGGCGACGGTCGGCGGCCACTGCGAGAGGTTGCCGGCGATGCGGCGGCCGCGGGCATCGGCGAGGAGGTAGACGGCGTCGCGCTCGGTCGGGTTGTCGAGGCGCTGGCCGATGGCGCGGGCGAGGGCGGGGGCGGCGCCGCGCTGGTAGTCGTCGGCGAGGCCGCGGATCTCGGCCTCGACGACGGCGCGCTGCTCCTCGTCGATGACGCCGCCGATCCGCCAGTAGAGCGAGCCGAGGACGACCGCGGTCGAGAGCGCGACGAGGGCGAGGTGCGCGGCGACGAGCCGCATGGTGGCATTGCGGAGCACCGGGTCAGGGCTCCGTCGCGCGAGGCATGGTAAACTGGTTAACGACCCGAGACCCCCTGATCGGAAGGATGCGCGCGCGCTGCCGCGGCGCCAAGCGGGCCGGTGCGGTGCGGTTAATCCGGCAGGCGTGAGGCCGGACGTGCGGCCGGGCGT
>CAZEGY010000407.1:0-3150 GCA_964511815.1 uncultured Rhodovulum sp. | reverse complement strand
CGCGTCGGCGGCCGGCGTCACGGACTGAGCCGCGCCACCGACCACGCCGCCCCCGGCCGCTCCCGCGTCCAGCGGAAGCGGTCGTGGAGGCGGTGGGCACCGTCGGCCCAGAATTCGATCTCGACCGGGGCGATCCGGTAGCCGCCCCAGAACGGCGGCCGTGCCGGGTCGAGCCCCTTGGCGAGCGTCAGCCGCGCGACCTCGGCCACCAGCGCCGCGCGGCTCGCGAGCGGGCGCGACTGCGCCGAGGCCCACGCCCCGAGCCGGCTCGGCAGGCTCCGCGAGCGGTAGTAGGCGTCGGCCTGCGGCCCGTCCTCGCGGGTGACGGTGCCGCGCACCCGGATCTGGCGGCGAAGGCTCTTCCAGTGGAGGACGAACGCGGCCTTGCCGGCGGCGTCGATCTCGCCCGCCTTCACGCTCTCGTAGTTGGTGTAGAAGACGAAGGCGTCGTCCTCGATCTCCTTCAGGAGCACCATCCGCACGTTCGGCATTCCCGCGGCGTCGACGGTGGCGAGCGCCATCGCGCCCGGGTCGTTCGGCTCGCGCGCCTCGGCCTCGGCGAGCCAGGCCCGGGCCAGCGCGAAGGGGTCGTCGCCGGCGAAGATGCCCTCCCGGTCGGCCATCCTTCAGCCGACGGGCCGCGTCGCCAGCATCGACGGCCGTTCGGCGAAGCGCGCCGCCCACGCCGCGAGCGCCGGGCGCCCGGCCCGCCAGTCGCGGGCGCCGAGGCGGAAGTCGAGGTAGCCGAGGGCGCAGCCGGTGGCGACGTGGCCGGCGTCGGGCGGCCCGGCGAGGTGAGCCATCCAGCGCGCCTCGATCGCGTCGAGCGCACGGGCGATCTTCGCCCACTGCGCCTCGACCCAGCCGTCGAAGCGCCGCTCCTCGGGCCGGGTGCGCTCCTCGTAGATCATCAGGACCGCCGCCTCCATCATGCCGTCGCCGGTCGCCTCGAGGGTCAGCGTCTCCCAGAGCCGCGGCTTCGGCGGATAGAGGCCGCCCTCGGCGAGGTCGTCGAGGTAGCGGCAGATCACCCGGCTGTCGTAGAGCGCCGGCCCGTCCTCGCGCTCGAGCACCGGGATCTTGCCGAGCGGGTTGCGGGTGACCGGCATCGTCCCCGGCGCCACCGGCGTCCCGCCCGCGGGCACCAACTCGACCCCGGGCAGCAGCCCGGTCTCGTGGAGCACGACCTTGACCTTGCGCACGAAGGGCGACGTCGCCGAATCGTAGAGCCGCATCACCCGACGCGCCGCAGCCGCACCCGGCCGAGCCCGGAGGCGTCGACCTCGATCGCCCCCTTCGGCAGGCGGAACACCCGCCGGAAGCGGGCGGCGCCGTGCACGGCGCGCTCGGCCTCGGCGTTGTGGCTGTGGCCGCTCAGGCCCTCGGGCAGGCCGTCGAGCACCTGCTCGTGGCCGGCGTCCTTCGGCTCCGAGGCGCGGCGCGAGGCATAGAGCGCCACCGCCGCCACCGCGCCGACGCGGAGCGCCGTCCAGGCGAGGGGAGTGAGGGCGAACACGGGCAAGGGCCTTCCTCCGTCACGGGCGAGGCGGCGACGATGGCCGCTCCGTCCGCAACATAGGAAGCAAACGCCCCCCGCGCAAACGTCTCAGTCCGCGGCCTCGGCGAGCAGGTCCTGAAGGTCGAGGCGTTCCGTCCTCATGGCGATCCCGCCCTTCGCGTCCCGCGGCCACTCGGCCTCGGGGCGGTCCCAGTAGAGCTCGACCCCGTTGCCGTCGGGGTCTCGGAGATAGAGCGCCTCGGAGACCCCGTGGTCGGAGGCCCCGTCGAGGGCGATGCCCGCCGCGTTCAGCCGCTTCAGCGCGTCGGCGAGGTCGGCGCGGGTGGGATAGAGGATCGCCGTGTGGTAGAGCCCGGTGTGACCCGGAGGCGGCGGGGTGCCGCCGCGGCTCTCCCAGGTGTTGAGGCCGATGTGATGATGGTAGCCCCCGGCGGACAGGAACGCCGCCTGGTCCCCGTACTTCTGCTGGAGCTCGAAGCCGAGCACCCCGGAGTAGAAGGCGATCGCCCGGTCGAGGTCGGCGACCTTGAGGTGGACATGGCCGATGCGCGCACCGGCGGTGACAGGCTTGGCCACGCTGGCCTCCCTTGGTTGTTGACGACACCAACATAGTCCGCGACCCCTCCAGCCGATAAGCGAGCATTCTGGAAACGATGGGTTTCGATCCGGCCCCGGTAGTCATCGACCGCCTCGGCCGCGACGGCGACGGCCTCGCCGCCGGTGCCGCGATCCCGTTCGCGCTCCCCGGCGAGAGGTGGGATATCGCCGCCGATCCGCCCCGCCGCCTGAGCGACGCGCCCGATCGGGTCGCACCGCCCTGCCCGCACTTCGGCGCCTGCGGCGGCTGCGCCCTCCAGCACGCCTCCGACGCCTTCGTCGCCGCCTGGAAGCGCGAGACCATCGTCCGCGCCCTCGCCGCCCGCGGTCTCGCGACGGAGGTGCGCCCGACGCTGACCTCGCCCGCCGGGTCGCGCCGCCGGGCCGTTCTCGCCGGCCGGCGCACCCGCAAGGGCACCCTCGTCGGCTTCCACGCCCGCCGCTCCGACGCCATCGTCGCCGTCGACGGCTGCCGCGTCGTCCGCCCCGAGATCGTCGCGGCGCTGCCGACGCTCTCCGCCCTCGTCGCCCTCGCCGCCAGCCGGTCGTCGACGGTGCGCCTCACCGTCACGAGCGGTCCCGCCGGCCTCGACGTCGACGTCGGCGGCGGCCGCGCACCCGACGCCGCCGTCCGTGCCGGTGCCGCCGCCATTGCCGCCTCCGCCGACCTCGCACGGCTCTCCTGGGACGGCGAGCCGCTCGTCACCGCGCGCCCGCCCTTCCAGACGATGGGGAGGGCGCGCGTCGTCCCGCCGCCCGCCGCCTTCCTCCAGGCGACGGCGGAGGCCGAGGCCACCCTCGTCGCCGCCGTCGAGGAGGCGACCGCCGGCGCCCGGCGCGTCGCCGATCTCTTCTGCGGCTGCGGCACCTTCGCCCTGCCCCTCGCCGCCCGCGCCGAGGTCCTCGCCGTCGAAGGCTCCGCCCCGGCCGTCACCGCCCTCGCCGACGGCTGGCGCGCGACGCCCGGCCTCCGCCGCGTCGTCGCCGCGGCGCGCGACCTCTTCCGCCGCCCGCTCCTCGCCGGCGAGCTCGAG
>CAZEGY010000406.1:0-3156 GCA_964511815.1 uncultured Rhodovulum sp. | reverse complement strand
GATCCAGCCGGCGAGCAGCCCGCCGAGCACCTGGATCGCGAAGAGCGCCATCGCCACGTAGAAGTAGGCGAGCGCGACTTTCTGGGACTGGTACTTCATCTCTTTCCCCTCAGCCCGCGTCGTTCGGCGGCCAGTTCTGCGTGTCGTTGTGGTCGGCCCAGCGCAGGAACTCGGAGAGCCCGCGGATCTCCTCGTCGCTGAGCGCGAAGTGCGGCATCTGCCGGCGGCCCTCGACGCCGGAGGGCTGGGACTCGAGCCAGCCCTTCATCACCTCGAAGGCGGCCTCGGGGTCGTCGGCGACCCCCCAGCGCGTCGTCACGTTGCCGACCTCGGGCGCGAAGTAGGCGCCCTCGCCGTGCAGCGTGTGGCAGTTGATGCAGCTGTTGCGTTCCCAGACGTGCTTGCCGAGGACCACCTCCTCGGTCAGCGGCAGCGCCGCCGTCGACTTGGTGACGATGTAGTGGTGGCTGTGCCAGGTCATCAGCGCGAACACGCCGGCGAAGAACAGCGACCCGCCGTAGAAGACGTTCCGCGCCCGCGCCTTGGTGAGGATTTCGGACATCGGCCGCCCCCTTGCCTTGGTTGACTGTCCCCCGGCCTACCGCTGCGGCCGGCACGAAACATTGAGATAGCGCAAAGAAAGGCGAGATGCACCGCGGCACCGTCGAGTCGGACGCGAGGAGAGCCCCGCATGATCCCCGATGTCGACGACCCCGACCTGCCGCTCGCCGAGCTCTTTCGCGCCTGGCCGGCCGTGGCGCGGGTGTTCCTCCGCAACCGGACGGCCTGCGTCGGCTGTCCGATCGCGCCGTTTCACACCGTCCGCGACACCTGCGCCGAGTACCGGCTGGACGAGGCCGCCTTCCGCGCCGAATTGCGCGCGGCTATCGCGCCGCCGCCCCGCTCAGGACCACGAGCCGGTGCGGCGCGGTCACCGTGACGTGCCGGCGCGCGCTCCGCACGATGCCGTCCCGCTCCCAGGCCGAGAGCAGCCGGCTGACGGTGTGCAGCGTCGTGCCGGTCATCTCGGCGATGTCGCTGCGGGTGACCGGGAAGGCGATCTCGATGCCTTCGTCGGTCTTGCGGCCCGACTGGTTCGCCATGCGCAGCAGCGCCGCGGCGACGCGCTGCTCGACCGCCTGGGTCGCGAGCTCGGTCACCCGCGCCTGGAACTCGCCGAGGCGCGCCCCGACGGTGCGGTAGGTCTCGGTGGCGAAGCCGTCGTACTTCGCGGAGAACTCCGCCCAGAGCCGGGTCGGCCAGCCGAGCGCCAGCGTTTCCGACGCCGCCACCGCGGTCGCCGGATAGGTGTCACGGCCGAGCGCCGGGGCGATGCCGAAGAGCTGGCCGGGCGGGATGTGGAGCGCGATCACCTGCTCGCCGTCCGGGGTCGTGCGCACCACCCGGATGAAGCCGTCGAGGAGCAGGAAGAAGCGTTCCGCCGGCAGGCCCTCGCCGAAGACGGCGGTGCCCTCGGGGTAGCGGGCCGGCGTCGCGCGGTCGAGGATCGCGCGGATCTCGGGGCGCGCGAGGCGCGAGAAGGGCGGCAGGCCCGAGAGGAGGCTTTCGTCGAGCTTCTGCACGGCCGACCAACCGAACGTTAGGACGTGGAGACGGTCGAGTAGCAGATGGCCCCGCGGACCGGAACGCCGAATCGGCCCGGGGCCGGCGATTCTGCCCGCGACTCTCCCGGAGAATCCGCTAGCGCAGCGCCAGGAGGTCGTCGATCGGCCGCGGCCGCTCCATCAGGCTCCCCCTGCGCCGCCGCCAGTGCGCCTCGAGCCGTTCCCGCCCGGCCGCGTCGCTCGCGCCGAGCGCGTCGAGGCGGCGGCGGGCGAAGCGCGCCGTCCAGATGGCGAGCATCCGCTCCGGCGAGCCGGCCTCGGCCCGCCCGATCGCCTCCACCGCCCGCCGATAGCCGTCCTCGCCGTGGAACCACGCCAGCGCTTCGCCGTGGACCAGACCGAGGCGGCGGATCTTCAAGGCCGTCGTCCAGGCGTGCCAGACCCGCAGCAGCATCGCACCGTCTCCCGTAAGCGGACCTTACCAGAACGGCCCCGCTGCCGGAAGGCTCCCCGCCGTGCCGCGGCCGGCGGCTTCCCGCCGCTGCCACCGGCCCGACCACAACCCGTCGCGCCCGGCACCGGGCCGGACCACAACCGTTGCCCGCCGCGACGCGCCCCTGTAGGGTCGGCGGCGGTTCCCACCCGAGCGCGAGCGCACCGCCATGCCCATCGGCGTCTTCGACAGCGGCCTCGGCGGCCTGACGATCCTCGACGCGATCGTCCGCCGCCTGCCCGAGCAGGATTTCGTCTACCTCGGCGACAACCTGAACGCCCCCTACGGGCTCCGGTCCCCGGCCGAGGTCTACAACCTGACCGTCGCCGGCGTGGAGCGGCTCTTCGCCGCCGGCTGCGGGCTCGTCGTCCTCGCCTGCAACACTGCCTCGGCGGTCGCGCTCCACGACCTCCAGGTGAACTGGCTGAACCCCGCGACCCATCGCGTCCTCGGGGTGTTCGTGCCGGTCATCGAGCACCTGACCCGCCGCGACTGGGGCGACAACGCCCCGCCGACCCACACCGGCCTCAGCGACGTCGCGCTCTTCGCCACGCCCGCGACCGTGCGCTCGGGCGCCTTCCCCCGCGAACTCCGCTTCCGGGCGCGCGACGTCAAGGTCGTGCCGCAGGCCTGCACCGGCCTCGTCGAGGCGATCGAGGCCGGCGATCTCGACCGCGCCGGCGAGATCGCCGGCGAGCACGTCGCCGCGCTCCTCGCCCGCCTCCCGGCGCCGCAGTCCGCGGTCCTCGGCTGCACCCACTATCCCCTCGTCGAGCGCGCCTTCCGCGACGCCCTTCCGGCGACGACGACCGTCGTCTCCCAGCCCGAGCTCATCGCCGCGAGCCTCGCCGACTATCTCGTCCGCCACCCGCGCTTCCGCGACGGCACCGGCGCGGTCGCCTTCCTCACCACCGGCGACCCGGCCGAGGTCGGCGCCCGCGCCGCGGTGTTCACCGGGCGGCCGCTCGCCTTCGCCGCCGCCTGAGACCTCGGCGAAAGGTTGCGCGGAAGGATCGCGGTCCGAGCCCCTGCGTCGTGGTTTCCCATCGGTCAAGCTACACGACACTCGGGGGACGAGAGAGGATACGGGCGGTTTCC
>CAZEGY010000405.1:0-3158 GCA_964511815.1 uncultured Rhodovulum sp. | reverse complement strand
ATGAACTTCTGGCTGCTGACCCTGCTCATCGCCTTCTTCTCGTGGACGAGCCTCGTCGGCGTCGTCCGCGCCGAGTTCCTCCGCGCCCGCAACTTCGAGTACGTCCGCGCCGCCCGCGCCCTCGGGGTCGGCAACGTCACCATCATGGTCCGCCACATGCTGCCGAACGCGATGGTGGCGACGCTGACGCTGCTGCCCTTCATCATCACCGGGGCGATCGGCGGGCTCGCCGCGCTCGACTTCCTCGGCCTCGGCCTGCCGCCCTCCTACCCCTCGCTCGGCGAGCTGGCGCTGCAAGGCAAGAACCGCCTCAACGCCCCCTGGCTCGGCTTCACCGCCTTCTTCACCTTCGCGATCATGCTCTCGCTCCTCGTCTTCGTCTTCGAGGGCGTCCGCGACGCCTTCGACCCGCGGAAGACATTCCGTTGACGACACGGCCGCTCACCGCTGGCGCGAAGGGCAGCGCGCCGCGCGCGGGTGGGCGGGCGGGGCGCGCGGCGCGCTGCCCGGCCCCGGCATCGGGGAGCCCCCGCCGATGAAGGACACCGGCAAGTTCCCCCTGCCCGAGCCGCTCCTCGCCGTCCGCGACCTCCGCATCGCCTTCGTCCAGGGCGGTGAGCGGACCGAGGCCGTCCGCGGCGTCGGCTTCGACCTCTATCCCGGCGAGACCCTCGCCCTCGTCGGCGAGTCGGGCTCGGGCAAGTCGATCACCGCGCTCTCGACCGTCCGCCTGCTCCCCGACAGCGCCGACATCTCGGGCTCGGTCCGCTATCGCGGCACCGAGATGACCACCGCCGACGAGCGCACCCTGCGCCGCACCCGCGGCAACGACATCAGCTTCATCTTCCAGGAGCCGATGACCTCGCTCAATCCGCTGCACACCATCGACAAGCAGCTCGGCGAGAGCCTCGCCCTCCACCAGGGCCTGACCGGTGCCAGGGCCCGCGCCCGCATCCTCGAGCTCCTCGCCCACGTCGGCATCCGCGACCCCGAGGAGCGCCTCGCCGCCTATCCGCACCAGCTCTCCGGCGGCCAGCGCCAGCGGGTGATGATCGCGATGGCGCTCGCCAACGGCCCCGACATCCTCGTCGCCGACGAGCCGACCACCGCCCTCGACGTCACCGTCCAGGCCCGCATCCTCGACCTCCTCGCCGAGGTGCAGCGGGCACAGGGCATGGCGATGCTCTTCATCACCCACAACCTCGGCATCGTCCGCCGCATCGCCGACCGGGTCGCGGTCATGCAGAAGGGCGAGATCGTCGAGACCGGCCCGACCGCCCGCATCTTCGCCAACCCCGAGCACCCCTACACCCGCAAGCTCCTCGCCGCCGAGCCGACCGGCACCCCCGACCCGGCGCCCGAGGGCGGCGCGACCGTGGTCGCGACGAAGAACCTCCGCGTCTGGTTCCCGATCCGCCGCGGCCTGCTCCGCAAGACCGTCGGCCACGTCAAGGCGGTCAACGACGCCACCGTCGCCATCCGCGCCGGCGAGACCCTCGGCGTCGTCGGCGAGTCGGGCTCGGGGAAAACCACCCTCGCCCTCGCGATCATGCGGCTGATTTCCTCGGACGGGCCGATCGCCTTCCTCGGCCAGGACATCCAGGGCTGGAAGCACGGCGAGCTCCGCCGCCTGCGCCGCGACATGCAGATGGTCTTCCAGGACCCCTACGGCTCGCTCAGCCCCCGCATGTCGGTCGCCGAGATCGTCGCCGAGGGCCTCGGCGTCCACAAGCTCGGCAACCCCGAGGGCCGCGTCGCCGCCATCCTCGAGGAGGTCGGCCTCGACCCCGCCACCGCCGACCGCTATCCGCACGAGTTCTCCGGCGGTCAGCGCCAGCGCATCGCCATCGCCCGCGCGATGATCCTCGAGCCCAAGCTCGTCGTCCTCGACGAGCCGACCTCGGCCCTCGACATGACCGTGCAGGTCCAGATCGTCGAGCTCCTCCGCCGCCTCCAGAAGAAGCACGGCCTCGCCTACCTCTTCATCTCCCACGACCTCCGCGTCGTCCGCGCCCTCGCCCACCAGGTCGTCGTCATGCAGAACGGCGACGTCGTCGAGGCCGGCGACGCCGCGCAGATCTTCGACGCCCCGCGCACCGCCTACACCCGCACCCTGCTCGCCGCCGCCTTCGACCTCGACCTCACCGCCGTCTGACTCGGCTGCCGTCCGACTCACGCCCGTCCGATTCACGACCCTCTGACTTGCCGCCGTCACGGCCGCCTCCTACAACGGCCGGGGACCAAGGGGGACGCATCCACATGACCGGCACGTTCGAAGGCACCGACGAGCTCGGCCCGACCGAGTTCATCGTCGTCGGCTTCGCGGGCAACCGCTTCACCGGCGACATCGCGCCCGCGCTCGCCGCGCTCGTCGACGACGGCCTGATCCGCGTCATCGACCTCGCCGTCGTCTCCAAGGACGCCGACGGCACCGTCACCATCCTCGAGATGCAGGAGCTCTCGGCGGAAGTCGCCGCCGCCTTCGTCGCGCTCGACGGCCGGGTCCGCGGCCTGCTCTCCGAGGCCGACCTCGACGAGATCGCCGAGGACCTGCCGCTGGCCTCGACCGCCGCCGCGCTCCTCGTCGAGCACGTCTGGGCGAGCCGCTTCGCCACCGCCGTCCGCGCCGCCGGGGGCGAGCTCGTCCTCGCCGAGCGCATCCCCCACGCCGTCATCGCCGAGGCGCGCGCGTCGCTCCTCGCCGCCGCCGCCGCCGAGTAAACCGCCGAGTAAGGAGACCCACGATGTTCGGTTCCCGCCGGGGACGCCCGAGCCTGATCGGCCGCGCCGCCCACACCGCCGCCCGCACCGCCGTCATCGCCGGTACCGCGACCGCGGTCTCGAACAAGGTCGCCGCCCGCCAGGGCGCCGCCCCCACGCCCGCCGCGCCCGCCGGCGCGCCCCCGGCCGCACCCCCGGCCGCGCCGGCCGCCGCCGCCGGCCTCGACGGCGACGCGATCGAGCGGCTCCAGAAGCTCGCCGAGCTCCACAAGGCCGGCATCCTCACCGACGCCGAGTTCGCCGAACAGAAGGCTCGCCTCCTCGCCTGACCCGCCCCGCGCGCCCCCGCGCCGAGAGCGGGAGCCGCGCCCGGAGCGACATCGGCGAACGGCCCCGCGGACGCGCGTCGCCCGTGGTTGACAGGGGGTTAACGGCGC
>CAZEGY010000404.1:0-3171 GCA_964511815.1 uncultured Rhodovulum sp. | reverse complement strand
ACCTTTGCCGAAGGCGGCTTCTTCGCCCCCGCCCGCATCGCCGAGGTCCTGCGGACCACGAAGGACGAGGTCGCGCGCACCGTCGGCCTCGGCCGTGACGCGCTGATCCGGACCGATCGGGTGCAAAGCCCCAAGACGCAGAAGCGCCTGCGCGAGATGGTCGAGATCCTGAACCGGGTCGAGCCCCGCTTCGGCTCGGCCCTGATCGCCTATGCCTGGTATCGGTCGGAGCCGCTGGCGGGTTTCGGCGGCCTGACCGCGATGCAGCTCGTCCGCGACGGCCGGGCGGCGGACGTGATGGACTACATCGACGCCGTCGATGCCGGCGTGCATGCCTGACCCGGGGCATGCGCTACCGCGGCCTCCTCTACCGCGCCCTCAACCCGATCCATGCCCGTGACCCCCTGTCGGGCGAGGGGGCGCGCAGGTATGGCGGGCGTTTCAACCCCAAGGGAATGCCCGCGCTCTACACTGCGCAGTCGGTGATGACCGCGATCCGCGAGGCCAACCAGATCGGCACCCTGCAACCGACGACCCTGGTCGCCTGCGAGGCGGACATCGGTCCGATCTTCGATGGAACCGACACCGCGGCCCTGACCGCGCACGGTCTGAACCCGGCGGACCTCGCCGCCGACGACTGGCGCGCGCGGATGCTGGCCGACGGCAAGGCGCCGACCCAGGGCTTGGCGGAACGGTTGAAGGCTTCGGGCTTTGCCGGCATGCAGGTGCGGTCCTTCGCCAAGGGGGCGACGGACGCCGACCTCAATCTCGTCCTGTGGGTCTGGGGCCCGGATGCGCCGACGAAGCTGCGGCTGGTCGACGACGAGGGGCGGCTGAAGTAGGCGCCGCGGCATGTCCCGTCTGCCGGACTGCGTCCGCGCCCGTCCGGCGGGGACGGCCGACGGGGCGCGTGCAATCGCCGCGACGCTCGCCTAAGCTCGCCCGCAGTCGCGGCGGAAGGGACGCATGAACCTCGAGAAGGTCGTCTTCGGCTTCTTCATCCTGCTCGCGGCGACGCTGAACTTCGGCTTCGTCTACGGCGACATGAGCGATCCGGGCGTCCACGAGCCGTGGGAGCTCTTCGCCGCGGTGACCGTCAGCCTGATCGCCGCGGTGCTGAAGTTCGGCGACCGCACCCACGTCGGCGCCGTCCACCTCGCCGCCAGCCTCGTCGCCCTGCTCCAGCTCGCCGCGGCGGCGGTCGTCTGGGTGATCGCCGCGCGCGGCGGGCCGCTCACCGCGTCGGCGACCGCCTCGGTCGTCTCGCTCGCCGCCGGCGCGCTCGTCGCCAACGCCGTCTCGGTCGTGATCATGGTGATCGAGACGACGCTCCAGCGCCGGTGAGCGGGCTCTTCTTCATCTCGATCCGGCGGCTGCGCGCGCCGCTCGTCTTCCTCGTCGTCGTCTTCGCGATCTCGACCGCCGGCCTCGCCCTCGTTCCCGGCGTCGGCGAGGACGGGCTGCCGTGGCGGCCGACGCTCTTCGAGGCGTTCTACTTCGTCACCTACACCGCGACGACGATCGGCTTCGGCGAGCTGCCCTTCGCCTTCACCGACCTCCAGCGGCTGTGGGTGACGGCGACGATCTACCTCTCGGTGATCGGCTGGGCCTACCTGCTCGGCAACCTCCTCGCCCTCGTCCAGGACAAGGGCTTCCGCGCGGCCGTCGTCGCCGCGCGCTTCGGGCGGGCGGTGCGGGTGATGCGCGAGCCCTTCTATCTCGTCTGCGGCCTCGGCGAGACCGGGATCATCGTCGCCCGCGCCCTCGACGCCCTCGGCCGGCGCTTCGTCGCCGTCGACGGCGACGAGCGCCGCATCCTCGAGCTCGACCTCGGCGACTTCGCCACCGACCCGCCCGGCCTCGCCGGCGACGTCTCCTCGCCGGAGACGCTGATGCTCGCCGGCCTCGGCAAGCGCGAGTGCCGCGGCGTCCTCGCCCTCACCCCGAGCGACGGCGCCAACCTCGCGATCGCGGTGACGACGCGGCTGCTCCACCCCGGGCTCCGGGTGATCTGTCGGGCTGAGACCCAGTCGGCGATGGACGCGATGGCGACCTGCGGGGTCGCCGAGGTCATCAACCCCTTCCGCGCCTTCTCCGAGCGCCTCACCACGGCGATGCGCGCCCCCGACACCCACCGCCTCGTCACCTGGCTGACCGGCCCGCCGGGGACGAGGCTCGCCGCACGGCTGCCGCCGCCGCCCGGGCACTGGATCGTCTGCGGCTACGGCCGCTTCGGCGAGGAGGTGACGCGGGCGATCGAGGCGAGCGGCTTCGAGGTGACCGTCGTCGACCCCGACGAGCCGCCGGCCGAGGGCCTCGACCTCGTCCACGGCCTCGGCTCGGACGAGGAGACGCTGCGCCGCGCCGGCATCGCCGAGGCCGAGGGCATCGTCGCCGGCAGCGACGACGACATCGCCAACCTCGCGATGGCGATGGCGGCGCGCAAGCTCCGCCCCGGCATCTTCGTCATCGCCCGCCAGAACCTCGCCCGCAACCAGGCGCTCTTCGCCGCCTTCGGCGCCGAGATGACCATGGTTCCGAGCGAGATCGTCGCCAACGCCTGCATCGCGCTCCTCGGTGCCCGCCACCTGTCGAGCTTCCTCGCCATCGCCCACGCCAGCGACGAGGCCTGGGCCGCCGCGGCGATGGCCCGGCTCGAGCCGGTGGTCGGGCAGGAGGCGCCGGTGGTCTGGAGCCTGACCGTGCGCGACGCCGACACCCCGGGCCTCCTCGACGCCCTGCGCCGCGTCGGCACGGTGCGCCTCGACGACCTCCTCCGCGACCCCGCCGACCGCGACCGGCGGCTCGCGGCGCTGCCGCTCCTCCTCGTCCGCGACGGCGACCGGCGTCCGCTGCCGGCCGGCGACACCGACCTCCGGCCCGGCGACGACCTGCTCTTCGCCGGACGCGCCCGCGCCCGCCGGGCGATGGACGAGACGCTCCTCAACGCCAACGCCGCGGAGTACGTCATGACCGGCCGCGACCGGCCGAGCAGCCTCCTCGCCCGCCTCATCGACCGCCTCGCCGGCGCGACGCCGGCGGCGGGATAAGGCCGTCGCGGAGAGGCCTCCGCAGACCCGTTTCGCGGGGATGAACAGGGGCAGGCTACAAGACACTCGGGGGGAGACAGGATGCGATGGTTTCCGCGGGCGGACGCCGCGCACGCCGCGT
>CAZEGY010000403.1:0-3183 GCA_964511815.1 uncultured Rhodovulum sp. | reverse complement strand
TTCTCGGCGACGACCGGCCTCGTCGAGGCCCTCTTCCTCGACAACGGCTACCTGACCGACGTCCGCACCGCCGCCGCCGGCGCCGTCGCCGCCCGCCACATGGCGCCGGAAACCGTCGAGACCGCCGGCGTCCTCGGCACCGGCGTCCAGGCCCGCCTGCAACTGCAAGCCGCCCACCTCGTCCGCCCCTTCCGAACGGCCCTCGTCTGGGGCCGCGACCCCGCCAGGGCCGCCGCCACCGCCGCCGACCTCGCCGCGACCCTCGGCATCGACGCCCGGCCCGAGCCCGACCCCGCCCGCCTCGTCGCCGAGAGCCAGCTCGTCGTCACCACCACCCCGGCGCGCGAACCGATCCTGAAGGCAGCCTGGCTCCACCCCGGCCTCCACGTCACCGCGATGGGCTCGGACCAGTCCGAGAAGAACGAGCTCGACCCGGCAATCCTCGCCCGCGCCGACCTCTACGTCTGCGACCGCGTCTCCCAGGCCGAGGCCCTCGGCGAGCTCCGCACCGCGCGCGCCGCCGGCCTCTGGACCGGCGGCCCCCCGCCCGAGCTCGGCGCCGTCGTCGCCGGCTCTGTCGCCGGACGGCCGTCCCCGGAGGCGATCACCGTCTGCGACCTCACCGGCACCGGCGCCCAGGACACCGCCATCGCCACCCACGCGCTCGCCGCCTGCACGGCCGCCGGCCTCGGCACCGTCACCCGATGCTGAAGCTCGACGACCGCGACCTCCGCATCCTCGCCGTCCTCGCCACCGACGGCCGCATCGCCAAGGCCGACCTCGCCCGCAAGGTCAACCTCACCGCGACCCCGCTCTGGGAGCGCCTGAAGCGGCTCGAGGACGCCGGCATCGTCCGCGGCTACCGCGCCGAGATCGCGCTGGCGAAGATCGCCCCCCACGTCGAGATCTTCGTCACCGTCGAGCTCAGCCACCACACCCCCGCCCACTTCCAGACCTTCGAGGCCGCGATCGCCCGCATCGACGCGATCACCGCCGCATGGTCGCTCGGCGGCGGCATCGACTACCTCCTCCACGTCGTCGCCCGCGACATCGACGCCTACCAGCGCCTGATCGACACCCTGCTCGAGAGCCGCGCCGGCATCGCCCGCTACTTCACCTACGTGGTGACGAAGGCGGTCAAATCGCCGGGCGCACCGCCCTTCGCCGAGCTTCTCGACGACCCGCGCCGCGCCCCCTGAGGCGCTCCGCCCGCGTCCCTTCTGGCGGTCCGTCTGCCGTGCGGCCCGCTGGCAGACGATCCGTCTGCCGCGGCGCCGGCTTTCGGACGTTCCTCCTGCCGCGATCGTCGACACTGCCGGCAACCCGCCAGGAGACGCCGCCATGCCCCTCGACGCCCTCGCCGACTCCCGCCTGATGAAGAGCTTCGCCTACGTCGCCGGCCGCTGGACCGCCGGCGCCGGAAACGCCACCTTCCCCGTCGCCGACCCCGCCACCGGCGAGACCATCGGCCACGTCGCCGCCCTCGACGCCGCCCAGGCCCGCGCCGCCACCGACGCCGCGCAAGCCGCCTTCCCGGCGTGGTCCGCCCTCCTGCCCCAGGAGCGCAGCGCGCTGCTCCGCCGCTGGCACGGGCTGATCCTCGCCGCCCGCGACGACCTCGCCCGCCTGATGACCCGCGAGCAGGGCAAGCCGCTCGCCGAGTCCCGCGGCGAGATCGACTACGCCGCGAGCTTCGTCGAGTTCTACGCCGAGGAGGCCCGCCGCCCGAACATCGAGGGCGTCACCTCCCACCTTCGCGACGCCGAGGTCGAGCTCTGGCGCGAGCCGGCGGGCGTCGCCGCCCTCGTCACGCCGTGGAACTTCCCCTGCGCGATGGTCACCCGCAAGGCCGCCGCCGCCCTCGCCGCCGGCTGCACCGTCGTCGTCCATCCCTCGGCCGAGACCCCGTTCTCCGCCCTCGCCCTCGCCGAGCTCGCCGAACGCGCCGGCATCCCCGCCGGCGTCCTCAACGTCGTGACCGGCGACGCGCCCGTCATCGTCCCGGCGTGGACCGCCGACCCCCGGGTCCGCGTCCTCTCCTTCACCGGCTCGACCGAGATCGGGCGCCTCCTCTACCGCCAGTCCGCCGACACCGTGAAGCGCCTCGTCCTCGAGCTCGGCGGCCACGCCCCCTTCCTCGTCTTCGCCGACGCCGACCTCGACCGCGCCGTCGCCGAAGGCATCGCGGCCAAGTTCGCCACCTCCGGCCAGGACTGCCTCGGCGCCAACCGCTTCCTGATCGAGCGCCCGGTCTACGCCGAGTTCTGCCGCCGCTTCGCCGCCGCCACCGCCGCCCTCACCACCGGCCCCGGCGACACCGACCCCGACATCGGCCCGCTCATCAACGAAAGGGCGGTAGCCAAGCAGGAGGCCCACGTCGCCGACGCCCTCGCCAAAGGCGCCCGCCTGCTCACCGGCGGCACCCGCCTCGACCTCGGCCCCAGCTTCTACGCCCCGACCGTGCTGGCCGACGTCCCCGCCGACGCGCGGATCATGCACGAGGAGACCTTCGGCCCGGTCGCCGCCCTCGCCCCCTTCGGCACCGAGGACGAGGCCGTCGCCCGCGCCAACGCCACCGACTACGGCCTGGTCGCCTACCTGCACAGCCAGGACCCGCGCCGCATCTACCGCGTCTCCCGCGCCCTCCAGTTCGGCATGGTCGCCGTCAACCGCACCAAGGTCACCGGCGCCCCGATCCCCTTCGGCGGCTTCAAGCAATCCGGCCTCGGCCGCGAGGGCGCCCGCCTCGGCATGGAGGCCTTCATGGAGGTCAAGTACGTCTGCCGCGACTGGGGCTGAATCGCGTCAAGGGAAAATTATTGAAGATTAATCCGAACGATATCAACGTGATACTGGGAATTGCGCGCGCGCAACGCCCCTTTGCGCAGCCGGGAAGGACCACCGCATGCTGACCAACGACACCCTCGCCCTCTGGGACCGCGAGAGCTTCTTCCACCCCTCCACCCACCTCGCCCAGCACGCCCGCGGCGAGACCCCGTCCCGCATCATCACCGGCGGCTCCGGCGTCTGGATCGAGGACCGCGACGGCAACCGCCTGCTCGACGCCTTCGCCGGCCTCTACTGCGTCAACGTCGGCTACGGCCGCCCCGAGATCGCCGAGGCCATCGCCGAGCAGGCCCGCGAGCTCGCCTACTACCACGCCTATGTCGTGGCCGGCATAGG
>CAZEGY010000402.1:0-3188 GCA_964511815.1 uncultured Rhodovulum sp. | reverse complement strand
CCGGGCGGGCAGAACGTCAACAAGGTCTCGACCGCCGTCGCCCTGCGCTTCGAGGCGGCGCGCTCCCCTGCCCTTCCCGCCGACGCCAAGGCGCGGCTGCGGCGCCTCGCCGGCTGGCGCTGGACCTCGGACGGGGCGGTGATCGTCACCTCCGACCGCCACCGCAGCCAGGCGATGAACCGCGAGGACGCGCGCGAGAAGCTCCGCGCGCTCGTCCTCGCCGCGCTCGAACGCCCGAAGCCGCGCCGCCCGACCCGGCCGACGCTCGGCTCGGTGCGGCGGCGGCTCGATGCCAAGGCGCGGCGCGGCGCGCTGAAGGCCGACCGCGCCGCGCCCGGGGACGGGGAGTAGCGTCCCGAGGGGCCCGGCGTCGGGGGGCATCGAGCCCCCCTCCGCCGGAGGCGGCTCGCGCCGCCTCGGCGCTCGCTCCCGAGGGCGGGGCGCGGGTGGAGGTGCGGGACGCGGCCGTTGCCGCGAAGGCGTGCGCGCAGGTGCGCGCAGGGTTTTCTTTGCTGGTTTTCCGCCTGTTGGCGGAAAACGTCTGCTCTCCAGGTTTCGAGGCCGTATGAAAGCCGGGGGTCGGTTCAGTACGGGCAGCCGTGGGCGTTGACGTAGACCGAGTAGAGCGAGGTCGTCGCGCAGATGAACAGGCGGTTGCGCTTGCGGCCGCCGAAGCAGACGTTGGCGACGACCTCGGGGACGAGGAGCTTGCCGATGAGGGTGCCGTCGGGGGCGAAGACGTGGACGCCGTCGCCGGCCGAGCTCCAGAGGTTGCCGGCGGTGTCGACGCGGAAGCCGTCGAAGAGGCCGGCGTCGCACGCGGCGAAGTCGCGGCCGTCGTGCACCGCCGTCTTGTCCATCGACAGCGGGTAGGCGCGGATCTTCGGCTCGTGCTCGGGGTCGTGGGTGCGGCCGGTGTCGGCGACGTAGAGGAGGCTCTCGTCGGGGGAGAAGGCGAGGCCGTTCGGCTTGGCCATGTCGTCGATGGCCAGCGTCACCGCGCCGCTTTCGGGGTCGATGCGGTAGACGTTCGACGCGCCGATCTCGGAGGGGGCGGCGTCGCCCTCGTACTCGCTGTCGATGCCGTAGGTCGGGTCGCTGAACCAGATCGAGCCGTCGGACTTCACCACCACGTCGTTCGGCGAGTTCAGCCGCTTGCCGTCGAAGCTGTCGGCGAGGACGGTGCGGCGGCCGTCGTGCTCGACGCGGCTGACGCAGCGGCCGCGGTGCTCGCAGGCGACGAGCCGGCCCTCGCGGTCGACGGTGTGGCCGTTCTGGTTGCGGCAGGGCTCCTCGAAGGTCGAGACCGAGCCGTCGGTCTCGTCCCAGCGCAAGAGCCGGTCGTTGGGGATGTCGGACCAGACGAGATAGCGGCCGGCGGCGAAGTACGCCGGGCCCTCGCACCAGCGGCCGCCGGTCCAGAGCTGCTCGAGGCGGGCGTTGCCGTGGACGAGCCTGGCGAAGCGGTCGTCGCGGATGTCGGCATAGTCGGAGATCATCGGTCTTTCCTTCTTCTGCTCGCGCGCGGGCAAGGGGTCAAGCCGTTGATATGGCTGGACTCGTGCTCGCGCGTTAACCCTCTGTTCATGCGTCTCACGACGTGACCCTGGCGCCGCGGCCGTAGACGAGCAGCATGGCGACGATGACGACGCCGTAGATGATCTGACGGCCGGCCTCGGGCATCTGCATGATCGAGAGCACCGAGTTGAGGAGCACGATCAGGATCACGCCGACCACGGTGCCGACGTAGCGGCCCGAGCCGCCGAGGATGCGGGTGCCGCCGAGGACCACGGCGGCGATGGCGGGCAGCAGGTAGGCGTTGCCCATGCCCTGGTAGGCCCGCGTCGAGTAGCCGGCGAGGAGCACGCCCGCCGCCGCCGAGCACAGGCCCGAGGCGACGAAGGCGCCGGTGATGACGAGGCGGGTGCGGATGCCGGAGAGGTAGGCCGCGCCCTCGCGGGTGCCGGTGGCGTAGATCGACCGGCCGAAGCCGGTGCGGGCGAGGATGAGCGCGACCGCCACCGAGACGGCGGCCCAGACGAAGATGGCGCTGGGGATGCCGGCGATGCTGCCGGCGGCGAGCCAGCGCATCAGCGGCGTCGCCTCGGTGCGCGGGGCGAAGCCGCCGGTGTGGGCGACCATCAGGCCGCGCATCACCGAGTCGACGCCGAGGGTGAAGATCATCGACGGGATGCGGAGGACGGAGACGCCGAAGCCGTTGAAGAGGCCGACGGCGAGGCCGACGGCGAGGCCGGCGGGGATCGCCCACGGGCCGCCGACCGTCGTCGCCATCATCGCCGCGGCGGTGAGGGTCCATGGCACCGAGAGGTCGATGTGGCCGAGGAGGATGACCATCATCATCCCGGCGGCGACGAGGCCGAGGAAGGCGCCGATCTGGAGCTGCTGGAGCAGGTAGTTGGGCGAGAGCAGCGGCGCGGTGCCCTGTTGGTGCAGGGTGTAGACGGTGCCGAGCGCGAGGATGACGAGGATGAAGCCGGCGGCGATGGCGATCGGCTTGTTCTCGGGGGAGAGGCGCCAGGGGGCCTTGCGTGCTGCTGTCGTCATCGGAAGAGCTCGAGGCGGTTCTTGACGCGGAGGGTGCGGACGGCGCCGAGGCTGACCGCGGCGAGGAGGACGACGCCCTCGATCAGCGGCTGGAGCAGCGGGTCGATCGAGAGGATGCGGAAGTAGAAGGAGATGACCCGCAGGATCAGCGCCCCGACGAGGCTGGCGATCGCCCCGCCGATGCCGCCGAGGAGCGAGGTGCCGCCGAGGACGACGGCGGCGATCGAGTTCAGGGTGTAGGCGCCGGCCTGGCTCACGTCGGCGTTGCCCGAGGAGGTCTGGATCGCGAGGTAGAGCCCGCCGCAGGCGGCGAAGAAGCCGGCGAGGGTGAAGGCGGCGATCTTCGCCCGCTCGATCGGCAGGCCCGACATGTAGGCCGCGCCCTCGGCCGAGCCGATGGCGTAGACGGTGCGCCCGGTCACCGAGCGGCGGAAGGGGATCCAGACCGCGGCGGCGATGACGACGAGGAGGAAGAGCGGCACCGGGATCGCGGCGAAGGGCCGGAACCACCAGGCCTCGCCGTCGTCGGCGAGCCCGTAGGTCTCGGCGAAGTCGATCATCTGGTTGGTCAGCGCCCACGAGAGGTCGTCGTCGATGGTGCCGCCGGGCGAGGGGCGGATGAT
>CAZEGY010000401.1:0-3212 GCA_964511815.1 uncultured Rhodovulum sp. | reverse complement strand
GCGTAGTTCGCGGTCTCGTTGAGGAACAGGTCCTGGACGACGACGCAGTCCATCGCGGCGAGGCCGGCGGCGACGTGCTTCTGGTCGGGGTCGGACTGGAGGATGTCCTCGCCCTGGATGTAGAGGGCGCGGAAGACGCCCTCGACGGCGGCGTCGAGCATGTTCGGGATGCGCAGGCCCGGCTCGGGATCGAGCGGCCGGCCCCATTCCTTCTCGAAGAGCGCCCGCACCTCGGGGTCGGCGACGTGGCGGTAGCCCGAGAACTCGTGCGGGAAGCTGCCCATGTCGCAGGAGCCCTGGACGTTGTTCTGGCCGCGCAGCGGGTTCACCCCGACGCCGGGGCGGCCGATGTTGCCGGTGGCCATCGCGAGGTTGGCGATCGCCATCACCGCGGTCGAGCCCTGGCTGTGCTCGGTGACGCCGAGGCCGTAGTAGATCGCGCCGTTGCCGCCGGTGGCGAAGAGCCGCGCCGCGGCGCGCACCGCCTCGGGGGCGACGCCGGTGTAGCCGACGGTGAACTCCGGCGAGTTGCGCTCGAGCGCGACGAAGTCGGCCCACTCGGCGAAGGCCTCCGCGTCGCAGCGGGCGCGGACGAACTCGTGGTCGACGAGGCCCTCGGTGACGATGACGTGGGCCATCGCGGTCAGCAGCGCGACGTTGGTGCCGGGCTTGAGCGCGAGGTGGTAGTCGGCGGCGACGTGGGGCGTGCGCACCAGGTCGATGCGGCGCGGGTCGGCGACGATGAGCCGCGCGCCCTCGCGCAGGCGGCGCTTCATCCGGCTGCCGAACACCGGGTGGGCGTCGGTCGGGTTGGCGCCGATGACGAGCATGACGTCGGTTTGCTCGACGCTGTCGAAGTCCTGGGTGCCGGCGCTCTCGCCGAAGGTCGCCTTGAGGCCGTAGCCGGTCGGCGAGTGGCAGACCCGGGCGCAGGTGTCGACGTTGTTGACGCCGAAGCCCTGGCGGACGAGCTTCTGGACGAGGAAGGTCTCCTCGTTGGTGCAGCGCGACGAGGTGATGCCACCGACGGCACCGCGGCCGTGCTCGGCCTGGATGCGGCGGAACTCGGAGGCGACGCGGGCGATCGCCTCCTCCCAGGTGGTCTCGCGCCACGGGTCGGTGATCTTCTCGCGCACCATCGGCTTCAGGATGCGCTCGCGGTGGCTGGCGTAGCCGTAGGCGAAGCGGCCCTTGACGCAGGAGTGGCCGCGGTTGGCCTTGCCGTCCTTCCACGGGATCATGCGGACGACCTCCTCGCCGCGCATCTCGGCCTTGAAGGCGCAGCCGACGCCGCAGTAGGCGCAGGTGGTGATCTTCGAGTGCTCGGGGGTGCCGATGTCGAAGAGCGCCTTCTCGGCGAGCGAGCCCGTCGGGCAGGCCTGGACGCAGGCGCCGCAGGAGACGCACTCGGAGGCGAGGTAGTCCTCGTTCATCCCCGCGACCATGCGGCTCTCGAAGCCGCGGCCCTCGACGGTGAGCGCGAAGGTGCCCTGGACCTCGTCGCAGGCGCGGACGCAGCGGTAGCAGACGATGCACTTCGCCGGGTCGTAGACGAAGTAGGGGTTGGTGCCGTCCATCGCCATGTGCAGCGGGTTGTGGGCGTCGAGGCACTCGGCGGCGACGTGGTTGGCGCCGGGGGCGAAACGCTGCTCGGTCAGGCCGACGGCGGCCGCCATTCGCGGGATCTCGGACAGCGCGGTCGTCGGGTCGGTCAGCGCCGGCTCGGGGAGGTCGGAGGCGTAGAGCTCCATGACGCCCTTGCGCAGGCGCTGGAGGTTGTCGGTCTGGGTGTGGACGACCATGCCCTCGGCGACCGGCGTCGTGCAGGAGGCCGGCGTGCCGGCGCGGCCCTCGATCTCGACGAGGCAGAGCCGGCAGGAGCCGAACGACGCCAGCATGTCGGAAGCGCAGAGCTTGGGGATCTCGGTCCCCATCTCCATCGCCGCGCGCATGATCGAGGTGCCGGCGGGAACCGTGACCGCCTCGCCGTCGATCGTCAGGTTCACCGTCTCCGTGGCCGGGGAGAGGGGCGTGCCGTAGTCGATCTCGCGGATCAGGGTCATGACGGTTCTACTCCGCTGCGGTGGGCAGGCGCCGGGCGCCGCCGCCGAAGTCCTCGGGGAAGTGCGCGAGCGCGCTCAGTACCGGATATGGGGTGAAACCCCCGAGCGCGCAAAGCGATCCGAACTTCATGGTATGACACAGGTCCTCGACGAGCGCGACCTGTCCGGCCGGATCGGCGCCGGCGATGATCCGGTCCATGGTCTCGCGGCCGCGCACCGCGCCGATGCGGCAGGGCGTGCACTTGCCGCAGCTCTCGATCGCGCAGAAGTCGAAGGCGAAGCGGGCCTGCTTCGCCATGTCGACGCTGTCGTCGAAGACGACGATGCCGCCGTGGCCGATGAGCCCGTCCCGCGCGGCGAAGGCCTCGTAGTCGAAGGGCGTGTCGAAGAGCGCGCGGGGGAAGTAGGCGCCGAGCGGGCCGCCGACCTGGACGGCGCGGACCGGCCGCCCGGAATGGGTGCCGCCGCCGACGTCGTCGACGAGCTCGCCGAGGGTGATGCCGAAGGCGGTCTCGAAGAGGCCGCCGTGGCGGACGTTGCCGGCGATCTGGATCGGCATGGTGCCGCGCGAGCGGCCCATGCCGTAGTCGGCGTAGGCCTTGGCGCCCTCGGCGAGGACGTAGGGCACCGCCGAGAGCGAGAGGACGTTGTTGATGACGGTCGGGCGGCCGAAGAGCCCCTTGTGCGCCGGCAGCGGCGGCTTGGCGCGCACGAGGCCGCGCTTGCCCTCGAGGCTGTCGAGGAGGGAGGTCTCCTCGCCGCAGACGTAGGCGCCGGCGCCCATGCGCACCTCGAGCCGGAAGGCGTGGTCCGAGCCGCCGACGCTTTCCCCGAGCCAGCCGGCGGCCTCGGCGCGGGCGATCGCCGCTTCGAGTGCGACGATGGCGTGGGGGTACTCGGAGCGGCAGTAGACGTAGCCGCGGGTGGCGCCGACGGCGATGCCGGCGATCGTCATGCCCTCGACGAGCATGAAGGGATCGCCCTCCATCACCATGCGGTCGGCGAAGGTGCCGCTGTCGCCCTCGTCGGCGTTGCAGACGATGTACTTCTGCGGGCCGGCGGTGTCGGCGACGGTCTTCCACTTGATGCCAGTGGGGAAGCCGGCGCCGCCGCGGCCGCGCAGGCCCGAGGCGGTGACCTCGGCGACGA
>CAZEGY010000400.1:0-3215 GCA_964511815.1 uncultured Rhodovulum sp. | reverse complement strand
CGCCCCGGACTTCATCCTCTGAGAGTCCGCCGCGAAACCGTGGACAGGGGCTGATCATACGTATCTGCTCGCGCGCGAGCAGATACTTAAACGATTGAAATCGCACGATTCTCGTTGCGCCGTTAACCCTCCGTCAACCAGGGTCGACGCGCGTCCGCGCGGCCTTTCGCAGACGTCCCTCCGGGCCACGATCGCCCGCCGCCATCCCCGCGGGTGGCGGCGGTATCCGCGCGACGTGGAGGCGCGGCCCGGCGAGCGAAAGGGAAGCGGGTCAGACGGTCTCGGTGGCGGTGGCGGTGGCGCGGCGACGGTCGGCGGCGCGGGCGCCGGTCTCGGCGGCGAGCAGCATCAGGGCGTCGTCGAGCTCCTCGGCCAGCTGCGGAAGCCCGTTCGTCGCCGCGTAGGTGCGCAGCTCCGACAGGATGTCGTACATCTGGTCGTGGTTCTCCGGCAGGTACATCGGTCGGCCCCGGCTTCTTGACGGCAGGTACGGCGGCGTGTTTCGAGGAGCGGTCCGCCGTCACGCAACTCGTAGGGCCGCCTTCCCTCCGTGGATAGGGGGAAAATCGGGCTTGGCGCATTCCCGCCGACCCGAATTGCCACCGTGGTTAAGCCCGACGCCCCCTGCCCCGCGCCTCAGGCGAGGGGCAGGGCGCGCTCGACGAGGCGCACGAAGTAGGAGACCCCGATCGGGCTCGCCTCGTCATTGTAGTCGAAGTCCGAGCGGTGGAGGCCGGCGCCCGGCCCGGTGCCGAGGAAGACATAGGCCCCGGGCCGGGCGTTCAGCATGTAGGAGAAGTCCTCGGCGCCGAGCTCCGGCGGGCGGTCGGCGCGCACGCGGGCGGCGCCGACGACCTCGGCGGCGACCTCGGCGCAGAAGGCCGCCTCGTCCGGGTCGTTGACCAGCACCGGATAGCCGACGCGGTAGTCGAGGTCGGCGGTGACGCCGTAGGCGCGGGCGGTCTCGGCGACCAGCCGCTCGATCGCCGCGGCGAGCTCCGGGCGCACCGCCTCGTCGAGGGTGCGCACCGTCCCGCCGAGGCGCGCGGTGTCGGGGATGACGTTCTCGGCCTCGCCGGCGTTCAGCACGGTGAGCGAGACGAGGGCGCGGGCGATGGGGTCGACCCGCCGCGCCGGGATGGCGAGGAGGCCCTGGGCGATCTGGAGGAGCGGCGGGATCGGGTCGACGCAGAGGTGCGGCAGGGCGGCGTGGCCGCCGCGGCCGGTGAGCGTCAGGGTGAAGTCGTCGACGGCGGCGAGGAACGGCCCGGCGCGGACGCCGATCTCGCCGAGCGGCCGGTTCGGCTCGTTGTGGAGGCCGTAGACCCTGGCGATGGCGAAGCGGTCCATGATGCCCTCCTCGACCATCACCCGCCCGCCCCCCGACATCTCCTCGGAGGGCTGGAAGATCAGCGCCACCGTGCCGGCGAAGTTGCGGGTCTCGGCGAGATAGCGCGCCGCGCCGAGGAGGATCGCGGTGTGGCCGTCGTGGCCGCAGGCGTGCATCCGCCCCGGGCGCCGCGACGTCCACGGCCGCTCCACGGTCTCGCGGATCGGCAGGGCGTCCATGTCGGCGCGAAGCCCGATCGTCGGGCCGGGCGCCCGGCCGTGGACGAGCGCGACGATGCCGGTGCGGGCGATGCCGGGGTGGACGGCGTCGACGCCGATCTCCGCCAGCCGCGCGGCGACGAAGTCCGCGGTCTCGAAGAGGTCGAAGTCGAGCTCGGGGATGGTGTGGAGATGCCGCCGCCAGCCGCGGATCTCGGGCTCGAACTCGGCGACGCGGTTGATGACGGGCATGGCGCCTCCCCTCGCCCGGAATAGACGCGCCGGCGGCGGCGCCGTCAATGGCGGGGAACGATGGCGGGGAGACGCCGCCGCCGGCGCCGGCGGCGGAACCCGCCGAGCCGGTCGCGCCCGCGAACCGAGGCCCTTGGCCCGGCCGCGGCGCGGCGATACCCTCGCCGCCATGCCAGACGACGCACAGCCGCGCGACGACGACCGGGACATCCTGATCCGCGACCCCGCGGGCGGGGTGCCCCGGCTCGTCGCGATCATGGCCCGCCTTCGCGACCGCGACACGGGCTGCCCGTGGGACATCGAGCAGGACTTCGACTCGATCGCCCCCTACACCATCGAGGAGGCCTACGAGGTCGCCGACGCGATCGCCCGGAAGGACCGGGGCGCGCTCCGCGACGAGCTCGGCGACCTGCTCTTCCAGGTGGTCTACCACGCCCGGATGGCCGAGGAGGAAGGCGCCTTCGCCCTCGGCGACGTGGTGGCGGCGATCTCCGACAAGATGGTCCGCCGCCATCCCCACGTCTTCGGCGCCGAGAGCCGCGACAAGAGCGCCGACCAGCAGACGCTGGACTGGGAGCGGGTGAAGGCCGCCGAGCGCGGCGCCGCCGGGGCGCTCGACGGCGTCGCCGCCGGGCTGCCGGCGCTGACCCGGGCGGTGAAGCTCCAGAACCGCGCCGCCCGGGTCGGCTTCGACTGGCCGGACGCGGGCGCGGTGCTCGACAAGATCGCCGAGGAGACCGCCGAGCTCGTCGAGGCGCGCGATTCGGGCGACGACGCCCGGGTGCGCGAGGAGTACGGCGACCTGATGTTCGTGATGGCCAACCTCGCCCGGCACCTGCGCGTCGACCCCGAGGCGGCGCTCCGCGACGCCAACGCCAAGTTCACCCGCCGCTTCGAGGCGATCGAGGCCGCCCTCGCCGCGGAGGGCCGCGCGCCCGCCGGCGCGACCCTCGCCGAGATGGACGCGCTCTGGGACGCCGCCAAGGAGCGCGGGCTGTGAGGGCGGTCCTCGCCGCCGCCGCGCTGGTGCTGACGCCGCTGGCGGCGGCGGCCGACTGCGCCCCCGACGCGACGCAGGCCGAGCTCGACGCCTGCACCGGCGCGGCCTTCGCGGCGGCGGACCGGGCGCTCAACACGCTCTACGCCGAGATGAAGGCGCGCCTCGCGGACGACGCGGAGACGGGCGACGCGGAGACGGGCGACGCGGAGACGGGCCGGCTCCTCACCCTCGCCCAGCGCGCGTGGGTGGCGTGGCGCGACGCCGAGTGCGACCTCGCGGCGGCGGGCGTCGCCGGCGGGAGCGTCTATCCCGCGGTCCGCGGCCAGTGCCTGACCGAGCTCACCACCGCCCGCGTCGCCGACTTCCGGCGCTACCTCTCCTGCGCGGAGGGGGACCTCTCCTGCCCCCTGCCGCC
>CAZEGY010000399.1:0-3231 GCA_964511815.1 uncultured Rhodovulum sp. | reverse complement strand
ACCGGCACCACGAGGCCCGAGGGCGTGCCGACGGCGATGCCCATGTGCACGAAGTTCTTGTAGACGACGTCGGTGCCGTCGATCTCGGCGTTGACCTCGGGGACCTCCTTCAGCGCGTGGCAGCAGGCCTTGGTGAAGAACGACATGAAGCCGAGCTTCACCCCGTGCTTCTTCTCGAAGAGCTCCTTGTACTCGTTGCGGAGCTCCATGACCCCGGTCATGTCCACCTCGTTGTAGGTGGTGAGCATGGCGGCGGTGTTCTGGGCCTCCTTGAGCCGGCGGGCGATGGTCTGGCGCAGGCGCGTCATCTTCACCCGCTCCTCGCGGGCGGCGTCCTCGGCGAGGACCGGCGAGCGCGGGATCGGGGCGAGCTCGGGCACCGGGGCGGACGCGGGCTTCGGCGCCTCGGCGCGGAGGACGTCCTCCTTCATGATCCGCCCGTCGCGGCCGCTGCCGGCGACCGCGGCCGGGTCGAGGCCGCGGTCGGCCATCAGCTTGTCGGCCGAGGGCGCGTTCTCGACGTCGCGGCGGGTGGTCGAGGCCGGGGCCTCGTCGGCGGAGGGCGCCGCGGCGCGGGCCTCGGCGCCGGCGACGGCGGTGGCGCTGCCGCCGATGCGGCCGAGCTTGCCGCCGGCCTGCACGCTGGCGCCGTCCCTGGCGTAGATCTCGGCGAGGACGCCCGAGGCCGGGGCGGGAACCTCGACGGAGACCTTGTCGGTCTCGAGCTCGCAGAGCATCTCGTCCTGGGTGACCTTGTCGCCGACCTTCTTGAACCAGGTCGAGACCGTCGCCTCGGTGACCGACTCGCCGAGGGTCGGGACCATGATTTCGATCGTCTGCTCGTTGGCCGGGGCCGACTCGGCGGCGTCGTCGGCGGCCTTGCCGGCGGTCTCGGCGGTCGCGGCCTTCGACTCCTTCGGCGCCGCCGCCGGGGCGGTGCCGGCGGCGGCCTTCTCGTCGAGGGTGGCGAGGAGGGCGTCGACGCCGACGGTCTGGCCCTCCTTGGCGACGATCTCGGTCAGGACGCCGGACGCCGGCGCCGGGACCTCGACGGTCACCTTGTCGGTCTCGAGCTCGCAGAGCATCTCGTCGACCTTCACGGTGTCGCCGACCTTCTTGAACCAGGTCGCCACGGTCGCTTCGGTGACGCTCTCGCCGAGGGTCGGCACGCGGATGTCGGTCATGGTGTCAGCGGTCCTTCCTGACGGTCAGCGCCTCGTCGACGAGGGCCTCCTGCTGGGCCTTGTGCTCGCGGGCGAGGCCGGTGGCGGGCGAGGCCGCCGCCGGGCGGCCGACGTAGGCGGGGCGCCCGTGCTTGGCCTCGATGCGGCCGAGCACCCATTCGAGGTTGGGCTCGACGAAGGTCCAGTAGCCCTGGTTCTTCGGCTCCTCCTGGCACCAGATCATCTGGGCGTTCTTGAAGCGCCCGAGCTCCTTGGTGAGCGAGAGGGCCGGGAACGGATAGAACTGCTCGAGGCGCATCATGTAGACGTCGTCGATGCCGCGGGCGTCGCGCTCCTCGAGCAGGTCGTAGTAGACCTTGCCCGAGCAGAGGACGACGCGCTTGATCTTCTCGTCGGGGACGAGCTTCGTCTTCGAGATGCCGTATTCCGGCCCCATGTCGGCGTCGTCCCAGAGCACGCGATGGAAGCTCGAGCCCTTGGCGAAGTCCTTGAGCTTGGAGACCGCGAGCTTGTGGCGGAGGAGCGACTTCGGGGTCAGGAGCACCAGCGGCTTGCGGAAGCTGCGGTGGAGCTGGCGGCGAAGGATGTGGAAGTAGTTGGCCGGCGTCGTGCAGTTGGCGACGATCCAGTTGTCCGAGGCGCACATCTGGAGGAAGCGCTCGGGGCGGGCCGAGGAGTGCTCGGGACCCTGGCCCTCGTAGCCGTGGGGCAGCAGCATGACGAGGCCCGACATGCGCAGCCACTTCGCCTCGCCCGACGAGATGAACTGGTCGATCATGATCTGGGCGCCGTTGACGAAGTCGCCGAACTGGGCCTCCCAGAGGGTCAGCGCGTTCGGCTCGGCGAGGGAGTAGCCGTACTCGTAGCCGAGGACGGCGTACTCGGAGAGCATCGAGTCGACGACCTCGTAGGCGGCCTGGCCGGCCTCGATGTGGTTGAGGGGCAGGTAGCGCTCCTCGGTCTCCTGGTCGATGATGCCGGAGTGGCGCTGCGAGAAGGTGCCGCGGGTCGAGTCCTGGCCGGAGAGGCGGACGGGATAGCCCTCGATCAGCAGGGTGCCGAAGGCCAGCGCCTCGCCGGTCGACCAGTCGATGCCTTCGCCGGTGTCGATCATGTTGCGCTTGGCGTCGAGCATGCGCTGGACGGTGCGGTGCGGCGTGTAGTCCTCGGGGAGGCGGGTGAGCGCGGCGCCGACCTTCTTCAGCTTGGCGAGCTCGACCGCGGTCTTGCCGCGCTGGTAGCGGCCCTCGCGCTTGCCGAGGCCCGACCAGCGGCCGTCGAGCCAGTCGGCCTTGTTGGGGCGGTAGTCCTTGCCCCCCTCGAACTCGGCGTTGAGGTGGGCCTGGAAGGCGGCCTTCATGTCCTCGATCTCGCCCTCCGGCATGAGGCCGTCGGCGACGAGGCGGTCGGTGTAGAGCTGGAGCGTGGTCTTGTGGCTCTTGATCTTGGTATACATCAAGGGCTGGGTGAACATGGGCTCGTCGCCCTCGTTGTGCCCGAACCGGCGGTAGCAGAAGATGTCGATGACGACGTCGCGGCCGAAGCGCTGGCGGAACTCGGTGGCGACGCGGGCGGCGTGGACCACGGCCTCGGGGTCGTCGCCGTTGACGTGGAAGATCGGCGCCTCGACCATCAGCGCGAGGTCGGTCGGATAGGGCGACGAGCGCGAGTGCATCGGCGCGGTGGTGAAGCCGATCTGGTTGTTGACGACGACGTGGATGGTGCCGCCGGTCTTGTGGCCCCTGAGGCCGGAGAGGCCGAAGCACTCGGCGACGACGCCCTGGCCGGCGAAGGCCGCGTCGCCGTGGAGGAGGACGGGGAGCACCTTGGTGCGGTCGACGTCGCTGCGCTGGGCCTGCTTGGCGCGGGTCTTGCCGAGGACGACCGGGTCGACGGCCTCGAGGTGCGAGGGGTTGGCGGTCAGCGACAGGTGGACGACGTTGCCGTCGAACTCGCGGTCGGAGGAGGCGCCGAGGTGGTACTTGACGTCGCCGGAGCCCTCGACCTCCTCGGGCTTGAAGCTGCCGCCCTGGAACTCGTTGAAGAT
>CAZEGY010000398.1:0-3234 GCA_964511815.1 uncultured Rhodovulum sp. | reverse complement strand
CCTGGTCTCGCTCTGGGTGCTCGCCTTCAAGAAATGGCCGGCGGTCGATCGGTGATGACGGACGACTCGGCCAATCTGATCCTCGAGTATATGCGCAGGTTCGAGCGGACGCTCGACGAGGTGCGGCAGGATATAAAGAGCTTGCGCGACGATCTCCACCGTTCGGGGCGCGACAATGCGGTGAAAGAGCGCTTCGTCGCAGTGGACCGACGGCTCGACCGCCTTGAAGAGAGAGTGGACCGCATTGAGCGAAAGCTTGGATAGTTGCGGAGGCAGGCAATGACTGAGGATGAAGACAATCTGGTGCTGCGCCTGCTCCGGGAGATCCGCGCGGAGCAGACGGGTCAGCGCGCGACCATGGAGTCGATCGGCGGTCGGATAACCACGATCGAGCGGCACATGGAAGACGTCAAGGAGAGCGTCTCCTACGCGCTCGGCCTGTCCGCTCATGCGAACGTCGCTTATGAGACGACCGGCCAGCGGCTCGACCGGCTGACCGCAAGGCTGTCCGGGCTAGAGGCCCGGGTGGAAGAACTGGAGAAGCCGCGGTGACCGACCTTCGCAAGCTCATCATCGATGGCGTCGAGATCGAGGTCGATCCGCGGCTGACGCTGCTCCAGGCCTGCGAGCAGGCCGGGGTGGAGATACCGCGGTTCTGCTATCACGAGCGGCTGTCGATCGCCGGCAACTGCCGGATGTGCCTCGTCGAGGTGGTCGGCGGGCCGCCGAAGCCGGCCGCGTCGTGCGCGATGCAGGTGAAGGACCTGCGCCCCGGTCCGGAGGGGCAGCCGCCGCAGGTCAAGACCAAGTCGCCGATGGTCAAGAAGGCGCGGGAAGGGGTGATGGAGTTCCTCCTCATCAACCATCCGCTCGATTGCCCGATCTGCGACCAGGGCGGCGAGTGCGACCTCCAGGACCAGGCGATGGCCTACGGGGTCGACTTCTCGCGCTATCGCGAGCCGAAGCGGGCGGCGATCGACATGGATCTCGGGCCGCTGGTGGCGACCTGCATGACGCGGTGCATCTCCTGCACGCGCTGCGTGCGGTTCATCACCGAGGTCGGCGGCGTGCCGGAGATGGGCCAGATCGGCCGCGGCGAGGACAGCGAGATCACCAGCTACCTCGGGGCGATGCTGACGAGCGAGTTGCAGGGCAACGTCATCGACCTCTGCCCGGTCGGGGCGCTGACCTCGAAGCCCTACGCCTTCACGGCGCGGCCGTGGGAGCTGACCAAGACCGAGTCGATCGACGTGATGGACGCGCTCGGATCGAGCGTGCGGGTCGACGCCAAGGGGCGCGAGGTCATGCGGATCATGCCGCGCAACCACGACGGGGTGAACGAGGAGTGGCTCGCCGACCGCTCGCGGTTCATCTGGGACGGGCTGCGGCGGCAGCGGCTCGACAAGCCCTACGTCCGGGTCGGCGGGCGGTTGAAGCCGGCGACGTGGGGCGAGGCCTTCGAGGTCGTCCGGGGCGCGGTCGCGGGCCGGAAGGTGACGGGACTGGTCGGCGACCTCGTGTCGTGCGAGGCGGCGTATGCGCTCCGCGAGTTCGTCGGCGGGCTCGGGGGCACGGTCGAGTGCCGGACGGACGGGGCGAAGCTGCCGGCGGGGAACCGCGGCGGCTACGTCGGGACGGCGACGATCGCCGACATCGACGCGGCGCGCGGGATCGTGCTCGTCGGCACCAACCCGCGGCTCGAGGCGCCGGTGCTGAACGCGCGCATCCGCAAGGCCTGGCTGACCGGGGCGAGCGTCGCGGTCGTCGGCGAGGCGGCCGATCTGACCTATCCCTACGACCACCTCGGCACCGGACGGGCGGCGCTCGACGAGCTCGTCGGGCGCGAGCGCGACGACACCGTCAAGGAGGTGCCGACGCTCGTCATCCTCGGGCAGGGGGCGCTCACGGGCGACGACGGCGCGGCGGTGCTCGCGGCGGTGATGGCGTTCTGCGAGGCGAGCGCGTCGAAGCTCCTCGTGCTGCACACTGCCGCCGCCCGGGTCGGGGCGATGGACCTCGGCTGCGTGACCGAGGGCGGGATCGACGCGGCGCTCGCCCAGGGATCCGGGGGGGCGGAGGTCGTCTACAACCTCGGGGCCGACGAGATCGACGTGCCCGCGGGGCCGTTCGTGATCTACCAGGGCAGCCACGGCGACCGCGGCGCGCACCGGGCCGACGTGATCCTGCCCGGGGCGGCGTGGGCCGAGGAGGCCGGGATCTACGTCAACACCGAGGGGCGGCCGCAGATGGCCAACCGCGCCGGCTTCCCGCCGGGGGACGCCCGGGAGAACTGGGCGGTGCTCCGGGCGCTGTCGGCGGCGCTCGGGGCGGCGCTGCCCTTCGACAGCCTCGCCGCGCTCCGGGCGCGGATGGTGGCCGAGGTGCCGCACCTCGGCGCGATCGACCGGGTGCCGGAAAACGCATGGACCCCGCTCGGGCGGGGCGATATGTCGGACGGCGACTTCGTGTCGGGGGTGACGCAGCACTACCTCGCCAACCCCGTGCAGCGGGCGAGCGAGGTGATGGCGGAGCTCGCACGGCTCGCGAGCGCGCGCATGCAGAAGATGGCGGCGGAGTAGGGGATGGACGGCGGCTTCTTCTCGCAAGGCTTCGGGCTGTTCCTGCTCATCCTCGGGCAGGCGCTGCTCGTCGTGGTGGTGATCCTCGTCAGCCTCGCGTTCCTGATGTACGGCGACCGCAAGGTGTGGGCGGCGGTGCAGCTCCGGCGCGGGCCGAACGTCGTCGGGCCGTGGGGGCTGCTCCAGAGCTTCGCCGACCTCCTGAAGTACGTCATCAAGGAGATCGTCATCCCGGCGGGCGCCGACAAGGCGGTGTTCTTCCTCGCGCCGATGGTCTCCTTCGTGTTGCCGGTGATCGTCTGGGCGGTGATCCCGTGGGCGCCCGGATGGGTGGTCTCCGACATGAACGTCGGGATCCTGTTCATCTTCGCGATCTCGTCGCTGCACGTCTATGCGATCATCATGGGCGGGTGGGCGTCGAACTCGAAGTATCCGTTCCTCGGGGCGCTGCGCTCGGCGGCGCAGATGATCTCCTACGAGGTGTCGCTCGGCTTCATCATCGTCGGCGTGCTGATCACGACGGGGTCGCTGAACCTCAGCCGGATCGTCGAGGCGCAGGCGGGGAGCTACGGGCTGCTCAACTGGTACTGGCTGCCGCACCTGCCGATGGTGGTGCTGTTCTTCGTCTCGGCGCTGGCCGAGACCAACCGGCCGC
>CAZEGY010000397.1:0-3238 GCA_964511815.1 uncultured Rhodovulum sp. | reverse complement strand
CGGCCCAGGGCGTGGCGTGCTCGGTCGAGATCGCCGGGAAGTGCTTCTCGCACCACGCGACGAGCGGCGCGATGCGGTCGGCGCGGATGTCGCGGTTGGCGCCGTTGAACTCGGCGGTGCCGGCGATGCGGAAGCGGTCGGCGCCGAAGCGGCTGGCGACGATCTTGGCGCGGTCGTCGAGGAGGCTCACCCACGGCGCCGCCGCCCGGCTCTCGGCGTCGGCGAGGTCGACGGTGATCGAGTAGCCCTTGACCGGGTAGACGTTGACCCGGTCGCCGAGCGCGGCGGCGATGGCGCGGCTGCGGACGCCGGCGGAGACGACGACGCCGGCGAAGCGGTGCTCGTCGCCGCCCGAGACGATGCGGACGCCGCCGTTCTCGGCGAAGACGCCGTCGACGTCGGTCTCGAAGCGCAGCGTCGCGCCGCGGCGGGCGCAGGCGCGGGCGAGGCCGGTGGTGAACTTGTGGATGTCGCCCGAGCTGTCGTCGGCGGTCAGGAAGCCGCCGACGAAATCGCCGTGGAGGGCGGGCTCGACGGCGCGGATCTCGTCCGGGGCGAGCTCGCGGCGGTGGAGGCCGCCCTGCGCCAGCAGGCCGTTGACCCTGCGGGCGTGGGCGAGGTCGCGCGGGTTCGAATAGAAGTGCAGGATGCCGCGGCGCTCGAGGTCGAAGTCGATGCCCTCGCGCTCGGCCATCTCGAAGAGCACGGCGCGGGCGGCGATGGCGAGGCGGACGGTCTCGACGGTGTTGGCCTCGTAGCGCGGGATATTGGAGAGGAACTCGGCCATCCAGCGCAGCTTGTGGAGCGTCGGTGCCGGGTTGACGAGGAGCGGCGCGTCGGCCTGGAGCATCCACTTCAGGCCCTTGAGGACGGTGCCCCACTGGGTCCAGGTCTCGGCGTTCGAGGCCGAGAGCTGGCCGCCGTTGGCGAAGCTCGTCTCCATCGCCGCGTAGCGGTGGCGGTCGAAGACCGTCACTTCGAACCCGCGGTCGAGGAGTTCGTAGGCGGTGGTAAGGCCGGTCACGCCGGCGCCGATCACGGCAATCGAGGTCATTGGTCGAACACTCCGGAGACTCGGGGCGGCCTCGCCGCCTCGTGCCCCCTCCGTGGGTGGAACCTGAGAGCTTCGCCCGGGTATCCGGGCTTTCTCCTGCGGTGGGCCCTTTCGGGGCCGCTTTCCGGAGTGTTGAGGCCGTGCCGGTCCGGGGACCTGAGAGTTTCCGGGGCGGTTGCTCCTTCGGCGGCGGGTCGCCCCGCCTTCTCCCGGCACGTCCTTGACGTGCCCCGGCCTTATACGGTCGCGCCGATTCGGGCAACCGGCGTGGCGCGGGCTCGATGCTTTGCCAAACGGCGGCTCGGGGATTAGACCTATCCTCGTGCCGGGGCGGACGTTCCGGGGCCGACGTTCCGAGGGGAGGAAGGCTTGCAGACGAAGAAACTGCTCAATCGCGGCGACGACGCCGTCGACGAGATGCTCGACGGCATCCTCGCCGCGCATCCGCAGCACGTCGTCCGCTCCGGGGAGCACCCGCGGGCGATCGTCGCGCGGCACGGGCCGCGGGCGGGAAAGGTCGGCCTCGTCATCGGCGGCGGTTCGGGGCACGAGCCGACCTTCGTCGGCTTCGTCGGCAAGGGCCTCGCCGACGCCGCGGCGATCGGCAACGTCTTCGCCTCGCCGCCGCCCGACCCGATCCTCGCCTGCACCAGGGCCGCGAGCGGCGGGGCGGGCGTGCTCTACATGTACGGCAACTATGCCGGCGACGTGATGAACTTCGACATGGCCGCCGAGATGGCGGCGATGGACGACATCGAGGTCCGCACCGTCGTCACCACCGACGACGTCGCCTCGGCGCCGCGGGACCGGCGCGAGAGCCGGCGCGGGGTGGCGGGCAACTTCTTCGCCTTCAAGGCGGCGGGCGCGGCCTGCGACCGCGGGCTTTCGCTCGACGAGGTCGAGCGGGTGGCGCGCAAGGCCAACGACCGCACCTTCAGCATGGGCGTGGCGCTCGCCCCCTGCTCGCTGCCGCAGACGCGGCGTCCGAACTTCGAGCTCGGCGCCGGCGAGATGGAGATCGGCATGGGCATCCACGGCGAGCCCGGGGTGGCGCGCGGACCGCTCGAGCCCGCCGACGCCGTCGTCGACGCGATGCTGGCACGGATCTTCGCCGAGACGGACGCCGCCTCCGGCGACCGGGTGGCGGTGCTCGTCAACGGCCTCGGCTCGACGCCGCTGATGGAGCTCTACGTGATGAACCGCCGGGTGCGGCAGCGGCTCGACGCCGAGGGGCTCGGCGTGCACGCGACCTGGGTCGGCAACTGGTGTACCTCGCTCGAGATGGCGGGGGCGTCGGTCACGCTCATGCACCTCGACGAGGAGCTGACGGCGCTGCTCGACCATCCCTGCGACTGCGCGATGTTCCGGGTGGGGTGATGGGGTACGACGGGAACGCGATCCGGGCGATGGTGGCGGCGGTGGCCGAGGACATGGCGGCGAACCGCGACGAGCTCTGCCGGCTCGACGGGGCGATCGGCGACGCCGACCACGGCATCGCCATGGCCAACGGCTTCGGCGCGGCGCGCGACGCGGTGGTGGCGATGGAGCCGCTGTCGGAGCCGACGGCAGTGCTCAACATGGCGGCCAAGGCCTTCCTCAACGCCGTCGGGGCGTCGAGCGGGCCGCTCTACGCCACGGCGCTGATGCGCGCGGGCGCGGCGGTCAAGGGCGAGGCGGTGCTCGGCGACGCCGAGGTGGTGGCGATGCTCGAGGCGATGGCCGTCGGCATCCGCGACCGCGGCAAGGCCGAGCCGGGGCAGAAGACCATGCTCGACGCCTGGGCGCCGGCGGCGCTCGCCGCCCGCGAGGCGCAGGTGGCGGGGCAGGACCTCGCCGGCAGCCTCGCGGCGGCGGTGGCGGCGGCGCGCGCCGGGGCCGAGGCGACGAAGGACATGGTCGCCGCCAAGGGCCGGGCCGAGCGCCTCGGCGAACGGGCGCGCGGGCACGTCGATCCGGGGGCGGCGTCGGCGGTGATCGTCATCGAGGCGATGGCCCGGAGCCTCGCGGGGTAGCCGCGACGCCTCAGGCCTTGGCGTACTTGGCGTCGAGCTCCTCGATCGCCCTGACGTTGCCGGCGGAGCGGCCGTTCTCGTCGAAGGTCCGGGCGAGGAAGGCGTCGGCGATCGACTTGGCGAGCTCGGGGCCGATGACGCGGGAGCCCATGGTGATGATCTGGGCGTTGTT
>CAZEGY010000396.1:0-3241 GCA_964511815.1 uncultured Rhodovulum sp. | reverse complement strand
CCGACGCCGGCGATCACCGCGTCAGCGTCATGGTGTCGCCCGAGATCGCGATGTTGGCGAAGCGGTCGAGATAGCTCATGCCGAGGAGCGAGGAGCCGAGACCGCCCTCGGTCACCATCGCCGGGACGTTGGTGTCGGTGAAGCTGCCGAGCCGCACCAGCCCGAGCCGCACCCCCGCCGTCGCCACCCGGCCGTTCGCGGTCTGGGCGGTGCCGAGGTAGGCGAGCCTGTCGGGGTCGAGCCCGATCTTCTCGGCGTCGCGCCGCGCGAGCACGATCCCCGAGGCGCCGGTGTCGACCATGAAGCGGATCGGCGTGCCGTTCACCTCGAGGGTGGCGTGGAAGTGGCCGTCCGAGCCGCGGCGGAGCGCGATGGTGTCGCCCGAGACCTGCACCATCGCCGCCGGGAACAGCTGCTCGCGGAGCACGTCGCGGAAGCCGTAGGCGATGATCACCATCGCGAAGATCAGGGCCCAGACGAGGAGGTCGCGCAGGCGCCGCCCGACCTGCCCGCGCCGCCAGGCGAAGAAGCCGACGAGGAAGCAGAGCAGGAGGACGAGGTAGACCACCCGCGCGACGGTGTCGGGATCGCTCATCCCGCCCCCCCGACGAAGCCGTAGTCGCGCAGGCCGTCGAGCACGAACTGCACCGAGAGCGCCGCGAGCAGGATGCCGAAGAGCCGGGTCAGGACGACGATGCCGATGTGCCCGAGGACACGCTCGACGAGCGGGCTGATGCGAAAGAGCAGGTAGGTGATCGCGAGCACGGCGACCATGACGAGGTGGACCCCGGCGAGGGCGGCGACGTCGCCGGTGTTGCGGGTCGAGAGCAGCACCATCGTCGCGAGGGCGCCGGGGCCGGCGATGAGCGGCATCGCCAGCGGGAAGACCGACGGGTCGGGCGGGGTCTCGCCGGCCTTGCGCTCGCGCCGGTCGGTCCGCCGCTCGAAGAGCATGTCGAGCGCGGTCAGGAAGAGGAGGAGGCCGCCCGAGATGCGGAACGCCGGGATCGAGATGCCGATCGCGGTCAGGAGCCGCTCGCCGAAGAGGCCGAAGGCGGCGAGGATGACGAGGGCGACGAGGATCGCCCGCCGCCCGACGCGCATCCGCTCCTCGACCGTCATGCCGCGGGTGAGGGCGATGAAGAGCGGCGCCAGGCCGATCGGGTCGATGATGACGAAGAGCGTGACGAAGGCCGAGACCAGCATCTCGACCATCACGCCACCCCCGCCGCTTCCAGCCGCTCGAGTGCCGCCATCCACAGCGTCTCGGCGCGCTCGAGGCCGTCCTCGACCTCGGCGCGCTTGCGCCGGAGCTTCTCCACCGCCTCGGTGTCGCCGCGGGCGTAGAGGAGCGGGTTGGCGAGGCGGGAGTCGATCTCGTCGCGCATCTGCTCGAGCTTGGCGACCCGGGCCTCGCACTTCGCCACCTCGGCGCGGAGCGGCGTCACCTCGCTCCGCGGCAGGGCGCGGGGCCTCGGCTTCTCCTCCCGCGGCTTGGCCGCGGCGCCGCCGCGCTCGGAGAGGAGCATCCGGCGGTAGGCGTCCATGTCGTCGTCGAACGACCGGACGCGGCCGTCCTTGACGAGCCAGAGCCGGTCGGCGACGAGCTCGACGAGATGAGGGTCGTGGGAGACGAGGATGACGGCGCCGCCGTACTCGGTCAGCGCCTCGACGAGGGCGTCGCGGCTCTCGATGTCGAGGTGGTTGGTCGGCTCGTCGAGGATGATCATGTGCGGCGCGTCGAGCGCGGCGAGGAGCAGGCTGAGGCGGGTCTTCTGCCCGCCCGAGAGCCGGCCGACCTCGGTCGTCGCGATGTCGGCGCCGATGCCGCCGCCGGCGAGGCGGGCGCGGAGCCGGGCCGGCGCCTCCTCGGGGCGGAGGCGCTGGAGGTGCTGGAGCGGGGTCTCGTCGAGCTCGAGCTCGTCGACCTGGTGCTGGGCGAAGTAGCCGACGCGGAGCTTCGAGGAGGCGATCTTGCGCCCGGCCATCGGCGTCAGCCGGTCGGAGAGGAGCTTGGCCAGCGTCGACTTGCCCTGGCCGTTCTGGCCGAGCAGCGCGATGCGGTCGTCCTGGTCGATGCGGAGGTCGAGGCCGCGGAGCACCGGGCGCCCGTCGTAGCCGACGGAGACGTCCTCGAGGCGGATGATCGGCGGCGAGAGCTCGTCGGGGGTCGGGAAGTTGAACGCCGAGACCTGGTCCTCGACGATCGCCGCGATCGGCTTCATCCGCTCGAGCGCCTTGATCCGGCTCTGCGCCTGGCGGGCCTTCGAGGCCTTGGCGCGGAAGCGGTCGACGAAGCTCTGGATGTGGGCGCGGGCCGCGTCCTGCTTCTTCTTCTCGGCGACGAGCTGCTCGAGCCGGGCGCGCCGGGTGTCCTCGAAGGTGTCGTAGGGCCCCTGGTAGAGGGTGAGCTTCAGCCGCTCGAGATGGAGGATCGCGTTCACCGACCGGTTGAGGAGGTCGCGGTCGTGGCTGATGACGAGGACGGTGTGGGGATAGCGCGCGAGGAAGGTCTCGAGCCAGATCGCGCCCTCGAGGTCGAGGTAGTTGGTCGGCTCGTCGAGGAGGAGCACGTCGGGCCGCGCGAAGAGCACCGAGGCGAGCGCCACCCGCATCCGCCAGCCGCCGGAGAACTCGGCGCAGGCCCTCCCTTGAGCCGCGGCGTCGAAGCCGAGGCCGTTCAGGATCGCCGCCGCCCGGGCCTCGGCCGAATGCGCGTCGATGTCGGTCAGCCGCGCGTGGATCTCGCCGATGCGGTGGGCGTCGGTCGCCTCCTCGGCCTCGGCGATCAGCGCCGCGCGCTCGACGTCCGCCGCCAGCACGGTGTCGATCAGGCTGTCGCGCGTCGCCGGCGCCTCCTGGGCGACGCCGCCGATGCGGGCGCGCTTCGGCACCTCGATCTCGCCGGCGTCGAGGGGGAGTTCGCCGCGGATCAGGCGGAAGAGGGTGGTCTTGCCCGAGCCGTTCCGCCCGACGAATCCGACCTTGTGCCCGGACGGGATCATCGTCGAGGCGTCGTCGAAGAGCTTCCGCCCCTCGATCGAGAAGCCGATGTTGCGGATCGTCAGCATGGCGCCGATGTGGCGTGGCGCGGGGGGCGTGTCAACGCCAACCGAAATCCGGCCTTTGCGCCCGCCCGGGGGCCATGCTAGTCCCCCGCCCGGAACAGTGAGGGGAACCCACAGCAATGGCCATCCAGCGCACCTTCTCGATCATCAAGCCGGACGCGACCCGCCGCAAC
>CAZEGY010000395.1:0-3242 GCA_964511815.1 uncultured Rhodovulum sp. | reverse complement strand
AATGGCCATCCAGCGCACCTTCTCGATCATCAAGCCGGACGCGACCCGCCGCAACCTGACCGGCGCGATCAACGCCAAGCTCGAGGCCGCCGGTCTCCGCATCGTCGCGCAGAAGCGCCTCCACCTGTCGCTCGCCCAGGCGCAGACCTTCTACGGCGTCCACAAGGAGCGGCCGTTCTTCGGCGAGCTGACCGAGTTCATGAGCTCGGCGCCGATCGTCGCGCAGGTGCTCGAGGGCGAGGACGCCATCGCCAAGAACCGCGAGGTCATGGGCGCGACCAACCCCGCCGAGGCCGCCGAGGGCACGATCCGCAAGGAGTTCGCCCTCTCGATCGGCGAGAACTCGGTCCACGGCTCCGACGGCCCCGAGACCGCCGCGACCGAGATCGCCTACTTCTTCGCCGGTCTCGAGATCGTCGGCTGACGCCGGCTCGCCGCGCGGACATCGGCTGGAATATCGACGAGGCCCGGCCCGAGCGCCGGGCCTCGTCGCGTCAGGGGGTCAGGGTGACGACGTTGCCGAGGCCGGCGACGCGGATGGCGCGGACGTTCTTCATCCCGAGCGTCGACATGAAGGCGCCGGCCGACATCGTCCGCGTCCGCGCCGGACCGATCGCCTGCGTGCCGGGCGGCGGGGTGGCGACGAGCTGGAAGGTGACGATCCCGGCGGCGTCGGGGCGCGCGTCGTTCGTCGGCACGAGGGTGGCGGCGTAGTACCCTTGGGTCGGCGCCTCGGCCTCGACGCGGACGATGACGCCGTGGAGCGCCGGCTCGAGCACGGCGGTGCGGAACGGGATCGCCACGGGGTCGGGCGGGGTCTCGCCGCGGATGGAGTAGAAGCCGTCGTAGTCGCCCTCGCGGCCGAGGAACCCCGGCACCTCCATCGAGCAACCGGCCAGCAGGACGAGACCCGCCAGCAACGACAAAGCCTTGCAGAGGGAAGCGCCGCCGTTCATGCCCCTTCGGATAGTCGCTCGCGCGGCGCTTGGGAAGGGCAAAACGCCGGGGCGGCGGGCACTGGACCTCGCCGCCTGCGACGCCTAAATCGGGGGAAACGAGGATGCGCCCGATGGCCACCGACCGCTTCGAAGAGATCGCCGACGACTTCGCCTTCCTGGACGACTGGGAGGAGCGCTACCGCTACGTGATCGAGCTCGGCAAGGCGATGCCGGCGCTCCCCGAGGTGCTGCGCTCGCCGGCGACGAAGGTCGAGGGCTGCGCCAGCCAGGTGTGGATCGTCCCGCGCCTCGACGGGGCGGGACGGGCGGCACGCTTCGACTTCGAGGGCGAGTCGGACGCGATGATCGTGCGGGGGCTGATCGCGGTCCTCCACGCGCTCTACGCCGGCCTGACCCCGGAGGAGGTACTCGCGGTCGAGGCGCCGGCGGAGCTCGGCCGGCTCGGGCTCGAGCAGCACCTCTCCTCGCAGCGCTCGAACGGCCTCCGCGCCATGGTCGGGCGCATCCGGGCGATCGCGCAGACCGCATTGGCCCGGGCCTGAAGGAGAGAGCACGGATGACCCGCCTCGACACGCTCCTCGCCGGCCGCGACTGGCTCCTCGCCGACGGAGCGACCGGCACCAACCTCTTCGCGATGGGGCTCGAGGCCGGCGAGGCGCCCGAGCTCTGGAACGAGACCGAGCCGGCGCGGATCCGCGCGCTCTACGACGGCGCGATCGGGGCGGGGAGCGACGTCTTCCTCACCAACAGCTTCGGCGGCAACGCCAGCCGGCTGAAGCTCCACGACGCCGAGGGGCGGGCGTTCGAGCTCAACCGCATCGCCGCGGAGATCGGGCGCGAGGCCGCGGACGCCGCCGGGCGGCCGGTGGTCGTCGCGGGCTCGATGGGCCCGACGGGCGAGATCATGGCGCCGCTCGGGGCGCTCACCGTCGCGGACGCCGCCGAGATCTTCGAGGAGCAGGCGCGCGGGCTCCTCGCCGGGGGCGCGGACGTGCTCTGGGTCGAGACGATCTCGGCGCCCGACGAGCTCCGCGCCGCGGCGCTCGGCATCGCCCGCGCCGAGGCGCCGTGGTGCTGCACGATGAGCTTCGACACCGCCGGGCGCACGATGATGGGCCTCACCGCGGCCGGCATGGCGGCCCTCGTCGCCGAGCTTCCGCACCCGCCGCTCGCCTTCGGCGCCAACTGCGGCGTCGGGGCGTCGGACCTGCTGCGCACCGTCCTCGGCTTCGCCGCGGCGCACCCGGCGCTGCCGGTGATCGCCAAGGGCAACGCCGGCATCCCGAAGTTCGTCGACGGGCACATCCACTACGACGGCACGCCGGCCTTGATGGCCGACTACGCCGTCCTCGCCCGCGACTGCGGCGCGACGATCATCGGCGGCTGCTGCGGCACGACGCCCGAGCACCTCGTGGCGATGCGCGCCGCCCTCGAGGCGACGCCGAAGGGGCCGGCGCCCGACCTCGACACCATCGCCGCGCGCCTCGGCGCCTTCTCCTCGGCGAGCGACGGCAGCGGCGGCGACACCCCGGCGCGCGAGCGCCGGCGGCGGCGGGGATAGCCCTCGGGAGAGCCGACGTGCCCACCGCCGCCGACGCGGCGTCATCGCCAGCGCGAACGCCGCGGCGCGGAGCCCCGCCGGCCCCGATGGCATCACCTTGAAGCAGGGCGGCCTTTCCCTTAAACCCACGCGAAATCCAGACGGGGCGCGAACCATGGCGAGCGGACTTCTGAGCGGCAAGCGTGGCCTCATCATGGGGGTCGCGAACGACAAGTCCATTGCCTGGGGCATCGCCCAACAGGTGCACGAGCACGGCGGCGAGCTCGCCTTCACCTACCAGGGCGAGGCCCTCGGCAAGCGCGTGCAGCCGCTCGCGGCGTCGGTCGGCTCCGACATCGTCCTCCCCTGCGACGTCACCGACGAGGCGTCGCTCGACGGCGTCTTCGCGACCCTCGCCGAGCGCTGGGGCAGCCTCGACTTCCTCGTCCACGCCATCGGCTTCTCCGACAAGAACGAGCTCCGCGGCTCCTACACCGAGATGACCACCGCGGCGAACTTCAGCCAGACGATGCTGATCTCGGTCTATTCCTTCACCGCCGCGGCGCAGCGGGCGCAGCGGATGATGCCCGAGGGCGGGTCGCTCCTCACCCTCACCTACTACGGCGCCGAGAAGGTGATGCCGCACTACAACGTCATGGGCGTCGCCAAGGCGGCGCTCGAGGCCTCGGTCAAGTACATGGCGATGGACCTCGGCCCCCGCGGCATCCGCGTCAACGCCCTCT
>CAZEGY010000394.1:0-3251 GCA_964511815.1 uncultured Rhodovulum sp. | reverse complement strand
TCACCAACATCACCGACTACGGCGCCTTCGTGGAGCTCGAGCCGGGGATCGAGGGCCTCGTCCACGTCTCCGAGATGTCGTGGACCAAGAAGAACGTCCATCCCGGCAAGATCGTCTCCACCTCCCAGGAGGTCGAGGTCGTCGTGCTCGAGATCGACGGCCAGAAACGCCGCGTGTCGCTCGGCCTGAAGCAGACCCAGGGCAACCCGTGGGAGAACTTCGCCGCCGGCCACCCGAACGGCACGACGGTCGAGGGCGAGGTCAAGAACATCACCGAGTTCGGTCTCTTCGTCGGCCTCGACGGCGACATCGACGGCATGGTCCACCTCTCGGACCTCGACTGGAACCGCTCGGGCGAGGAGGCGATCCAGGACTACCGCAAGGGCGACATCGTCAAGGCGGTGGTGACCGACGTCGACACCGACAAGGAGCGCATCTCGCTCTCGATCAAGGCGGTGGAGGCCGATCCCTTCGCCGAGGCGATCGCCGGGGTGAAGCGCGGCGACATCGTCACCGTCACCGTCACCGCGATCGAGGACGGCGGCATCGAGGTCGAGTACGACGGGATGAAGTCGTTCATCCGCCGCTCCGACCTGTCGCGGGATCGTGCCGAGCAGCGCCCCGAGCGCTTCACCAAGGGCGACCACGTCGATGCGCGCGTCGTGTCGATCGACGGCAAGACCCGGCGGATCGGCCTGTCGATCAAGGCCCGCGAGATCGCCGAGGAGAAGGAGGCCGTGGAGCAGTACGGCTCGTCCGACTCGGGCGCCTCGCTCGGCGACATCCTCGGCGCGGCGCTGAAGCGCCGGGACAACACCTGACGGCATGGAGTCGGGGAACCGAGACTTCTACGAGGAACGGCGCCGGAAGTGGCGCCGTTCGGCATTCTGGCGCGGCTTCGGCGTCGCCGCGGCGATCGCCGTCGTCGCCGGCCTCTGGCTCGGGGCGGGTGCTCTCGCCCCCGGACGGGCGCAGGTGGCGCGGGTGGCGGTGGCCGGCGTCATCACCGACGACCGCAAGCGCGACCAGCTCTTCGCCGACCTCGCCGACGACGCGGCGGTGCGCGCGGTCGTCGTGCGCATCAACTCGCCGGGCGGCAGCACCGCGGGGTCCGAGGCGCTCTACGCTTCGTTGCGCGCGGTGGCGGCGAAGAAGCCCGTCGTCGCCGTCCTCGCCGAGGTCGCGGCCTCGGGCGGCTATGTCGCCGCGATCGGCACCGACCACATCGTCGCGCGCGGCAACACGCTGACCGGCTCGATCGGCGTCATCATGGAGTATCCCGACCTCACCGGGGTCATGGACCGGCTCGGCGTCGCGATGGAGACGGTGCGCTCCTCGCCGCTCAAGGCCGAGCCCTCGCCCTTCCGCGAGACGAGCCCGGCGGCGCGGGCGGTCGACGAGGCGATGGTCGCCGACAGCTACGACTGGTTCCGCGGCCTCGTCGGCGAGCGGCGCGACCTCGACGGGGCCGGTCTCGACGCGGTGGCCAACGGGCAGATCTTCACCGGGCGGCTGGCGCTCGCGAACGGCCTCGTCGACGAGATCGGCGGCGAGCCCGAGGCGCTCGCCTGGCTCGAATCGCGCGAGCCGGGCCTCGGCGCGCTTCCGGTGCGCGACCGGGAGGTCGCACGCGAGCGGTCGCTCGTCGGCTCGCTCCTCGGCGAGATCCGCTCAACCGGCGGGATTCTCGGGGAAATATCGGCGGGCCTCGCTCCGAAGCTCTATTCCCTCGCCCGGTGATTCCTGCCAGTATGCGGCCCGTGGGACCGAACCGCCCGCCGCTTTCGGCGTCCGGGCGATGAACGGAACGGGATTTCGTCGATGATCAAGTCCGAGCTGATCCAGAAGATCGCCGAGGAGAATCCGCATCTGTTCCAGCGGGACGTCGAGCGGATCGTCGGCACGGTGTTCGACGAGATCATCGAGGCGATGGCCGCCGGCCACCGGGTCGAGCTCCGCGGCTTCGGCGCGTTCTCCGTGAAGCGGCGCGAGGCCCGGCAGGGCCGCAACCCGCGCACCGGCGACGCGGTGACCGTCGAGGAAAAGTACGTCCCGTTCTTCAAGACCGGCAAGCTTCTGAGGGACCGGCTGAATGCCGAGTGATGGACGGCCTGCGTCGTTTCTTCGGGGGACGAGATGCGGACACTGAAAGTTCTCCTGCTCTGCCTGATCCTGCTCGTGATCGTGGTGCTGGCGCTCGCGAACCGCGGGCCGGTGACGCTGCACCTGCTGCCGGAGGGGATGGCGGGGGTCATGCCGCTGTCGGTGGAGGTGCCGCTCTTCGTGGTGAGCCTCGTCTCGATTGGCGTTGGCATGGTGATCGGCTACCTCCTGGAGTGGCTCCGGGAGCACAAGCACCGGCGGCGCGCCACGGTGAAGTCGCGCGAGGCGGCCCAGGCGAAGCGCGAGGTCGAAAAGCTGCGCAAGGACACCGGCCGGCCCGAGGACGACGTCCTGGCGCTTCTCGGCCGCTGACCATGCGGGTCAAGATCTGCGGGCTGCGGTCGCGGGGCGAGGTCGCGGCGGCCGCGGCGGCCGGCGCCGCGTATGTCGGCTTCGTGTTCTTCCCGCCGTCGCCGCGGCACATCTCGCTCGCCGACGCCCGCTGGATCGCCGGCGGCATTCCCGACGGGCTGATCCGCGTCGCGCTGACCGTCGACGCCGACGACGAGACCCTCGCCGCCATCCTCGAGGCCGCCGAGGTCGACATGCTCCAGCTCCAGGGCAGCGAGAGCCCCGACCGGGTGGCCGAGATCCGCGCCCGCTTCGAGGTGCCGGTGATGAAGGCGATCGGCATCGCCACCGAGGACGACCTGCCGCGCATCGACGCGTATGCCGAGGTCGCCGACCAGCTTCTCGTCGACGCCCGGGCGCTGCCCGGCGCCGACCGCCCCGGCGGCAACGGCACGCCCTTCGACTGGCGGATCATCCGCGCCCGCCAGTGGCGGCGGCCGTGGATGCTCGCGGGCGGGCTCACCGCCGACAACGTCGCCGAGGCGGTGCGCCTGACCGGCGCCGACCAGATCGACGTGTCCTCGGGCGTCGAGAGCAGCCCCGGCCACAAGGATCCGGCCCGGGTCGCCGCCTTCGTCCGGGCCGCGCGCGAGGCCGAGCGCCTGGAGGTCTGAACCTCGGCGAAAGAGGCCCGGATGCCCCCGGAGGCTGGGCCGTCTCGCGCGCGGGACGAGGATCAAGTCATTGATATCGCAGAATTATCCCTCGCGCGTTAACCCTCTGGAAAGCTACACGAC
>CAZEGY010000393.1:0-3254 GCA_964511815.1 uncultured Rhodovulum sp. | reverse complement strand
CGCGGTTGGCCGCGGCGAGGAGGCAGCCGACGGTGTCGCCGCGGGCGAAGCGGTGGCCGAAGACCTCGACCTCCGCGAGCGCGATGCGGGTGAAGAGGTGGAGCGGCGGGTCGTGGCGGAGGATCTCCTCGACCGTGCGCGCCGTCGCCCTCTCGTCGGCGAAGAGCGCCGCCGGGTCGAGCCCGTGGCCGAGGATCGTCGCGACGCCGTTGCCGATGGCGTGGACGGTCGCCTCGTGGCCGGCGTTGAGGAGCAGGACGCAGGTGGCGATGAGCTCGTCGGCGTCGAGGCGGTCGCCCTTCTCCTCCGCGGCGATGAGCTCGGTGACGAGGTCGTCGCCGGGCCGGCTGCGGCGGGCGGCGACGTGGGCGCGCAGGAAGGCGGCGAAGTCGCGCGCCGCGGCGTTGGCGGCGTCCTCGACCGCGCGGTCGCGGCGGGCCTGGTACATCGCGACCATCGCGTGCGACCAGGCGCGGAGGTCGTCGGCGGCGGCGTCGGGCACGCCGAGGAGCCGGGCGATGACGATGACCGGCAGCCGCTCGGCGAAGGCGGCGAGGAGGTCGACCTCGCCCTCGGGCAGCGCGTCGGCGAGCCCGGCGGCGAGCGCGGCGATCCCGGGCGCGAGCGCGGCGATGCGGCGCGAGGTGAACGCCCGGAGCACGAGGCCGCGCAGCCGGGTGTGCGCCGGCGGCTCGCGGTCGAGGAGCGAGAGGTCGTCGAGCGCGTGGAAGTCGGCGAGGTGGGCGGGCCGCGCGCCGCGCAGCTCCGCCGGAACCTCGCGCCCGAAGCGCCGGTCGCGGAGCAGCGCCGAGACCGCGGCGTGGCCGGCGGCGCAGGGAAAGCCGTAGTCCTCCCAGAAGAACAGCGCGCCGAGCGCCCGGGCGCGGTCGTAGAACCGGTAGGGGTCGGCGACGAAGTCCGGATCGCGGGGCGGCTGGCGAAGGCGGTTCATCGGCGGGCGGCCTCGGGTGCGACGATCGTTCCCCCCGGTGGTGGCGCGCCCCGCGGCGGGGATCAAGGGCCGCCCGTGCCGGGCGCGCGTCCGGGGCTCAGCGCAACGCCGCCGCCACGGCCGCCGGCGCCGCGGCGGGGAGGTGGGCGGGGTCGGCGAGGAGGCGGGCGGGGTCGGCGAGCGGCGTGCCGATCGCGTAGCCCTGGGCGTGGGTGAAGCCGGCGCGCCGCACCTGCGCGAGGTGCTCCGGCCGCTCGACGCCCTCGGCGGTGACTGCGACGCCGCGGGCGCGGGCGAGGGAGATGATGGCGCCGATGAGCTCGGCCGTCGTCGGGTTGGCGAGGTCCTGGACGAAGGCCTTGTCGAGCTTGATGCGGTGGTGGGGGAGCCGCGCGAGGTAGGCGAGCGCGCTGTAGCCGGTGCCGAAGTCGTCGAGGGCGATGCGGACGCCGCGGTCGATCAGGGCCGCGAGCACGGTGGTGGTCTCGGGGTTGTCGCGCATGAGCACGGTCTCGGTGATCTCGATCTCGACGCGCTCGGGCGGGAAGCCCGAGGCGGCGAGGGCGGCGTCGACCTCGGCGAGGAACCCCGGCTGGTGGAACTGCAGCGGCGAGATGTTGACCGAGATCGCCAGGGGCTCGGGCCAGCGCGTCGCGGCGGCGAGCGCGGTCGCCAGCGCCCAGCGGCCGAGGGCGAGGATCTGCCCGGTCGCCTCGGCCATCGGGATGAAGCTCGCCGGGAGCAGCGTGCCGCGCAGCGGGTGATGCCAGCGGACCAGCGCCTCGACGCCGCTGATCCGGCCGTCGGTGAGGTCGACGTAGGGCTGGTAGACGAGGCGGAGCTGCCCGTCGGCGAGGGCGCCGGGGAGGTCGAGCTCGAGCCGGCTCGTCTCGACGGTGGCGACCGCCTCCGCCGGGCCGTGGAGGGCGAAGCGGTTGCGCCCCTCGATCTTGGCGCGCCGGAGCGCGGCGTCGGCCTGCATGAGCAGCGACGGCGTCGGGATGTCCGGGGAGAGGCCGGCGACGATGCCGATGCTCGCCCGCGTCGAGACCGTGCGGCCGTCGAGGGTCACCGGCTCGGCGACGGCGTCGAGCAGGCGGCGGGCGAGCGCGTCGGCGGCGCCGGGGTCGGTGCCCGGATCGGTGCCCGGATCGGTGGCGGGCGCCTGGCGCGCGACGATGACGAAGCGGTCGCCGTCGAGGCGCATCACCCGCCCGGCGCTGCCGAGCGCCCGCTCGAGCCGCGTCGCGGTGACCGCGAGGAGGGCGTCGCCGGCCGCGGTGCCGAGCGCCTCGTTGATGGCGCGGAAGCGGTCGAGGTCGAGCATCATCAGGACGGCGCCGTCGCCCCGGAGGAGCGCGGCGTCGATCATCCGCCCCGCCGCCGAGCGCAGCCGCACCGCCCCGCGCAGCGCCGCCTCCGCCGGCGGGCGCGGCGGTGCCCCGGCGCGGGCCTCGAGCTCGGGGACGGCGAGCGCCGCGGCGTCGGCGACGAGCGCCGCCGTCGCCGGGGTCAGCCGCCGCGCCCGCCGGTCGGCGACGAGGAGCCAGCCGAGTACCGGGCCGTCGGCGCGCCCGACCGGCGCCACCGCCGCGAAGGCCGCGTCGAGGCCGTGGGCCGCGGGAGCGATGCGGCAGGTCGTGCCGCACGCGCCGGCGGGAACGGGGGCCCCCCGCGGCGGCCGCGCTCCGGCGGGGAGACCGATCCGCGCCAGCGCGTCCGTCGCCGCCCGGACGACGACCTCGCCGCGCGCGCACACGAGAATCCCGGCCGCCTCGAAGCCCGCCGAGACCGCGAGGAGGCGGAAGAGCGCGGAGACGACGGGATCCTGCGTGGCAGTCGGCATGGGTTCGGGTCGGCTGGCCTGAGGGCACGTTTGCAACCTAAGGTAGCACGCGCGACGCGCCTTGCCCAGCACGTATCGGCTGGCGGCGGTGCGGGCGCGGACCGGGCGCGGACGGCCTCGCGCGTTTCGGCCGGGCCGCGCGTCGTGGCCGTTTTGCCTCTTGTCATGGCTCCGCGGCTCCGTATATAGACGCCCGCAGGACGCGGGTGTAGCTCAGGGGTAGAGCACAACCTTGCCAAGGTTGGGGTCGAGGGTTCGAATCCCTTCGCCCGCTCCAAGTAAAATCATATACTTACGGGTTGATCTTCAGGCCGCCGAAAGGCGGTCTGACCCGTTTCCTGACCCAAAACTCCTTGGGAGCCGCGCTCGCAATGAGGTGTCGGGCACATCAGTGTGCTTCGCAGGCTCCGCTCCGCGAGGACCTCGTGGGCGGTGCGGGCGGCGCGGCGGTGGCGC
>CAZEGY010000392.1:0-3275 GCA_964511815.1 uncultured Rhodovulum sp. | reverse complement strand
TCTCAGAAGGCGTAGGTGATGCCGAGGACCGGGCCCTGGATGTCGATGTCGAGCTTCGCCCGGTCGGTCGCCTGGTAGAGGATCGACATGTAGCGATAGCCGAGCGTCGCCGCCCAGGCGTCGGTGAGCGCGTAGTTCACGCCGCCGTAGACCTCCCAGCTCAGGTCGTCGCGGGCGTCGAAGCCGCCGACGTCGGCGAAGCCCGAGACCGACCAGTCGCCGGAGAGCGGCATCGCGCCCCGCACCCCGACGATCGGATCGGCCCAGTCGAGGCTGGTGTCGCGGTCGCGGGCGTCGAAGTTCGGGGTCGAGAAGTCGAACGACAGCTTGGTGTCGAAGAAGCGCGCCCCGGCGTAGAGGTCGACGAAGGTGGCGCCGGCGTCGTGGACGCGGTAGGCGGCGGCGACGGAGTACATGCCGAGACGGAGGCCGGTCTCGGTCTGGAGCCGCCCCTGGACCCATTCGCCGTCGTTGGAGAAGTCGGCGTAGACGACGTCGAGGAGGAGGCCGAAACGGTCCTTGCGGATCTCGGCGGCGCCCATGAAGGCCATGTCGAGGCGGGAGAGCACGCCCTGCTGGTCGAGGTCGATGATCGGCTCGCCGTCGCGGCCCTCCTGGGCGCCGTTGATCGCCGGGATCCAGCCGTAGATCGTCGCCTGCCCGGTCCATCCCGAAGCCTGCTGCGCCGACGCCGGCGCGGCGAGCGCGGCCAGGACGACGAGGGCGGTTGTTGCCTTCAGGCGCGCGCTGGCGTGCATGGTCGGTTCTCCCTGTTCTGAAACCAGAGGGGCGCGCACGGGGCGATCGAGTCAATCGCGGTGCCGGCGGCGGCCGCGCTTCCGCGCGAAGTGCGGCACGGCTGCATCAGCGTCCTCGGCCGGGGACGGGCGCGGTCGACCGTGCCGCCGTCTCAGACCCGCTCGATCAGGGCCATCGCGGCGTGCGGGTTGCGCTCCTTGGCCCCGCTGATGACGTAGACGAAGACGTCGCGCTCGGGTGCCTCCGGCACCTCGGCGACGGGGGCGGGGTCGACGGGGGCGGGGGCGGGATCGACGGGGGCGAGGTCGGCGGGCGCGCCGCCGGTGGCCCAGGCGCGGGCGCGGGCGGCCCAGGCGTCGAGGGCGGCGGGCGGGTAGCCGGCCGGGTGGGCGGCGTCGGTTCCCATGAGGCGGGCGTAGACGAAGGGCGCGGTCGGGTCGGGGATCAGCGGGAAGGCGCTGTCGCCGGCGAGGACGATGGCGACGCCGCTCGCCCGGGCGAGGGCGACGAAGGCGGGGTCGGCGAAGGACGGGTGGCGGACCTCGAGGGCGTGGCGGATCGGGCGGCCGTCGATCTCCTTCGGCAGCAGCGCGAGGAAGGCGGCGACGTCGTCGGCGTCGAACTTCTTGGTTGCGGCGAACTGCCAGTCGATCGGGCCGAGCTTGTCGCGGAGTTCGAGGACGCCGGTCGAGAAGAAGCGGTCGATCGACTCGCCGGCCTCGGCGAGGACGCGGCGGTTGGTGGTGAAGCGCGGCCCCTTGAGGGCGAAGACGAAGTCGTCCGGGGTCTCGTCGTGCCACCTCCGGAACGAGGCGGGCTTCTGGGAGCCGTAGTAGGTGCCGTTGACCTCGATCGTCGTCAGATGGCGGCTCGCGTACTCGAGCTCGCGCTTCTGGGCGAGGCCGTCCGGGTAGAAGCTGCCGCGCCACGGCTCGAACACCCAGCCGCCGACCCCGACCCGGACGCGGCCCATCAGGAAGCCTCCGTCGAGCGGCGGACGCGGGGCGAAAAGAGGCCGTCGTCGCACGCCTGCGCACGCGTGCGCAGAGGGTTAAAGCGTTGATATTGCTCAACTACGTTCGTCGCGTTAACCAACTGTCCATACCTGTTGACGTGCGCGAGCACGGGCTGGGGGGCGGTCGTGCGGGCGGCGCCTCAGAGCAGGCCCCGGCCGGCGAGGTTGCGCATGAGCGCCGCCGTGCCGAAGGTCCACTCGGGCGCCTCGGTCGAGAGGCCGACGGTGTTGACGAGCGCCCCGAGGCCGGGGGCGGAGATCGTCACCACGTCGCCGGGGTGGTGGGTGAAGCCCTGGCCCTTGCCGTCGCGGTCCTGGACCGGGGCGAACATCGTGCCGCAGAAGAGCAGGAAGCCGTCGGGGTACTGGTGGTGGCGGCCGATGGTCTGGGCGACGAGGTCGGCGGGGTCGCGGGAGATCTCGCCCATCGACGAGCGGCCGTCGAGGCGGAAGCCGTCCGCGCCCGCGACGGTGAGGGTGAGCTCGGCGGCGCGGACGTCGTCGAGGGTGAAGGCGTCGTCGAAGAGCCGGATGAACGGGCCGACGGCGCAGGCGGCGTTGTTGTCCTTGGCCTTGCCGAGAAGCAGCGCCGAGCGGCCCTCGATGTCGCGGAGGTTGACGTCGTTGCCGAGGGTGGCGCCGCGGATGCGGCCGCGGCTGTCGACGGCGAGGACGACCTCGGGCTCGGGGTTGTTCCACTTCGAGGACGGGTGCAGGCCGACCATCGCCCCGTGACCGACGGCGGACATCGGCTGGCCCTTGGTGAAGACCTCGGCGTCGGGGCCGATGCCGACCTCGAGGTACTGGCTCCACAGGCCCTCGGCCTGGAGCGCGGCCTTGGCCGAGGCGGCGGCGTCGCTCCCCGGCACGATGTCGCGGAGCGAGGCGCCGATCAGGCCGGCGACGCGGGCGCGGATCTCCTCGGCGCGGGCGGGGTCGCCGGCGGCGCGTTCCTCGATGACGCGCTCGATCATCGAGCGGGCGAAGGTGACGCCGCAGGCCTTGAGGGCCTGGAGGTCGCAGGGGGCGAGGAGCGCCGGCAGGAGGTCGTCGAGGCGGCCGAGGTCGCGGCCCTTCGCCGCCCGGACGTAGCCGGTGACGTCGTCGAGCTCGAGCAGGTCGCGCATCGTCGGCGCCTCGCGGGCGGTGATGTCGTGGAGGTGGCCGTCGCGGAGGACGACGACCGCCGGGCCGCCGGCGGCGGGGTCGTGGAGGCGGCCGACCCAGGTTCCGGCGGCGTCCTCGGGGTGGGGCAGCGGCGCGGCGGCGCGTTCGGTCTTCTCGGTCACGGGGCTCGTCCTCCACCCACGGCTCGGGCGGGCACGATAGCCGAGCCGGCCCCGGGCGCAAGGGCGACGCCGGGGAGATGGCCGGGAGATGGCGCGCTTGACGCTGGGGCGCGGGGGCGGGCAGACTATTCCCGACATAAACGGTCATGTTGTCGTGGAGGCGCCGATGACCCGGCACGCCGCTTTCGCCCCCCGCCTCGTCCTCGGCCTCG
>CAZEGY010000391.1:0-3284 GCA_964511815.1 uncultured Rhodovulum sp. | reverse complement strand
AGAAGCCCTTGCCGGAACGCCGCGCGCCGCAGCCCCCTGAGGTTGTGCTCGCCGAGGGGGCGCGACAGCAGCAGGCGCTCCAGGGCGACGCTGTCCTCGGGCGTCAGCAGGGCGCAGATCTTGCGGACGTCGGCGGTGTTGAACATGCCGCGGTACATGCCGTCGATCTTGACGATGGCGAGCCCGAGATCGAGGAGCGACGCGGCGTTCTGGTGGATGTGGCTGCCGCGAACGAAGTTGGCGATCAGCCGGTCGGCGACCATTTCCCGGATCTTGTCCTCCGCCTTCGCGGGGACTCCGTCCACGAGTGGCCTTTTCGCCGCCGCAGTTAGATCGTCGAGGTCGATGAGGCTGTATTCCCTGATGTCCGCGCCGTTGGTCAGGGCAAGGGACGGCTGATCCCGGCGGGTCAGCTTAGCATACTGCTCGATCGAGAACTTTCCCTGCTCGAGCCGGGGAAGGAAATCGTCGGAGAGGTTGGCGTCCTCGCGGAGGCTGAAGCGCGTCCGGAAGTCGCGGAGCACGTCGATTGCGCGCGTAGTCGGCCAAGGCACCAAGATCGAGTCCCGCGCATGATGCAGGGAGCGGGCCAGGAAGGCGTCGTCCGACCGCACCCTTCGGGAAAAGCGGTCGACGTCATAGAGCGCCCGGAAGTCCTGCTCCGTCGCCACCGTCCGCTTCAAGGTCTTCGACAGGCCCATTTCGCCGCGCCGGATCACCACCGGCCGCAGGTCGGTGTTACGGTAGGCGTGCCAGTAGCGCCGCATCCGGTCGTGGGCGACGACCCGTCCCGCCATCGCCACGCAGAACGAGCCGAGGTGATGCTCGATCTCGAAGTTCTCGGTCGCACCGAGTGCCTCGATCGGGGAGTCGAAGAGGTCCGCGACGAACTGCGGCGTCCGCCGCGCGCAGTAGAAGACACTGTCGTTCAGCATCAGGACACGGGGGCAGGTCCTCTCCCAGCCCCGCGAGTAGAGGTGGAGGAAGCCCGCCTGGTAGCTGCTGAAGTCGCGGCCGAAGTTGTGCTTCTCGATGTAGCAGTCGATCAGTCCCTGCCAGGCCGAGGGGTCGGTGAAGCGCAGCGTGTTGACCGCGAGGACGTAGGCGCCCTGCGCCTTCGCCGTCTGCATCAGCATCTGCATGTCCGGCCGCGGCACGCCCTTCTCGTAGAGGGCGACGAGCAGGATCTTCTGCCCGGCATAGGGGTTCTCGAAGCGCAGGACCGGCGGATGGGACCGGGCCTTGATCCCGTTCAGGACCGACAGGACCAGGAGATAAAGATAGGAGATGGCGAATCCGACCTGCTGGATCAACCACTTGACGTAACGCATGGCACTTCCGTATTGGGCGGATCGGACGAGGGCCGGGCGTGCCTACAGCAGCCGGGTGGCCGAGGCAACCCACAGCATCAGGGTGTCTCCACGGGTCTGGCGATAGAGGCCGAGCCGGCGCAGGGCCGCGATCCGCTCGAGGACCGGCAGCCTGCGGCAGCGGCGGAAGAGTGCGATCTTGGCACGGGCCCCGGCCGTCAGCAGCGGCGAGGCACGCTCGAGGGCGGCGAGGTTGGTGTCGGTGTATTCGGCGAGCCGCCCGGCGGCGAGGAGCCGCAGCCGCTCGACCCGGGCTCCGAGTCCGCGGTTGCCGCCGATGAGGTTCTCCCCGTGCTGGCGATAGGAAACGAAAGGCTCGGGGTCGTAGATGACCGCCCCCCCCGCCCCGCTGACGAGCTGGTAGGCCCACCAGTCGTGGGCGACGACGGTGACGACCGGCACCGCCTCGAAGAGGCGCTTGGCGGCGGCGTTGAAGAGCATGGTGTTGCCGCCGGCAATGCTCTGGACGAGGGCGTTCTCGAAGGAGGGCGGGGCGCGGAAAACCGGCGAGAGGCCAAGCGGCGCGCCATCCTCGTCGATCAGCCGGGTGCGGCCGCCGGTAAGCCCCGGCCGTCCCGCCGGCAGCGCCGCGAGGTGGGCGAGGCCGCGGGCTAGGCGCTCCGGGTGCCAGAGGTCGTCCTGGTCGGCGAAGGCGAAATGGCCGGCGCGGATGCCGGGGTCGACGGCGAGGGAGAGGAAGTTGGCCGCGAAACCCCGGCGCGGTCCCTCGCGGATCACGACCCGCTCCGCGCCCTGGTCGTCGCGGAAGGCGGCGAGGAGCGCGCGGGTGTCGTCGGTCGAGCCGTCGTCGCTGACCACGAGGCGCCAGTCGCGGTGGCTCTGGGCAGCGATCGACGCGAGTTGCGCGGGGAGGAAGCGGGCGCCGTCGCGCGTCCCCATCAGGATGGCGACATGGCCCGGGCGGCCTTCGCCCCGATCCGGGCCGGGCTCCTTCCCGGCGAACTGCCCCGCTCCTGCCATTCCGCCTCGCCAGTCCTGTGCGGTCGCCCGGCGCGAATTCGGGATGACCCGATCCGCGGATGCGGTGTATCCCATCCCGAAAACCTCGAACAAGGACCGATCCATGGGCCCGGAGAGCGATGGCATCTCCCCTCCTCCGCCGCCGCGGATCGCCCTAGGGGCCATCGTCCGCAACGAGGGCCCCTATCTCCTCGAGTGGATCGCCCACCACCGCGCCCTCGGGATCGACCGCTTCCTCATAGCCGACAACGACAGCACCGACGAGACCACGGCGGTCCTCGCTGCCCTCGCCGCCGCCGGGATCGTCGAGCACCTGCCCTTTCCCTCCGTCCCGGGCGTCGCGCCGCAGCTCGCCGCCTACGAGGCGATCCTCGACCGTGCCCGGGAAGCAGCCGACTGGATCGCCTTTCTCGACGCCGATGAATTCCTCGTGCCCGCGCCTCCCCACCGTTCGCTCGCCGCGGTGATCGCCGGGCTCGCTCCCGGGCCCGAGGTCGGGGCCATCGCCGTCAACTGGGCGCTCTACGGATCCTCGGGGATCCGGGAGGCCGAGAGCGCCCCGGTGGCGGAGCGGTTCGTCCGCCGCGCCGAGCGCGCCTTCCCGGGCAACCACCACTACAAGTCGATCGTCCGCGCTGGCGCACCCCGGCCGCCAGTCCTGAACCCTCACTACTTCGTCCTCGCCAACGGACTGCGGACGATCCACCCGGACGGAACGGAGGTCGCCGACGCGCCACACCAGGCCCGCGGGCTTAGTGCCCGGCTGTACTGGGAGCCGCTGCGGATCAACCACTACGTCGTCAAGTCGTGGGACGAGTTCCACTATCGCAAACGCACCCGCGGCCGGGCCACCGGGGCGCCGCAGCGGGACGCGGGCTTCTTCGCGGTCCACGACCGCAACGACGTCCTTGACCCGATGCCGGCTTGGCTCGT
>CAZEGY010000390.1:0-3289 GCA_964511815.1 uncultured Rhodovulum sp. | reverse complement strand
AGCTCCTTGCCGAGCTCGACGCCCCACTGGTCGAAGGAGTTGATCCCCCAGATCACCCCCTCGACGAACACCCGGTGCTCGTAGAGCGCGACGATCCGCCCGAGGGTGGTCGGGTCGAGGCGCGCATAGACCAGCGTCGTCGACGGGCGGTCGCCGCGGAAGACCTTGTGCGGGGCGAGGGCCTTGTCCTTCACCGTCGCTTCGGCGGCGGCGAGGTCGCGGCCCTTCATCAGCGCCTCGGACTGGGCGAGGCAGTTGGCGAGGAGGAGGTCGTGGTGAACCCTGAGGTCGGCCTCGTGGCCGTTCGCCGCGACCATGAACTCGCAGGGCACGACGTCGGTGCCCTGGTGGATGAGCTGGTAGAAGGCGTGCTGGCCGTTGGTGCCGGGCTCGCCCCAGACGACGGGGCCGGTCGCGGTGGCGACCGGCGCGCCGTCGAGGGTGACGCTCTTGCCGTTCGACTCCATGTCGAGCTGCTGGAGGTAGGCCGGCAGCCGCGCGAGGCGCTGATCGTAGGGCAGGATCGCCCGCGTCGGGTAGCCGAGCGCGTTGCGGTGCCAGATGCCGACGAGGCCGAGGAGGACCGGCATGTTGCGCGCGAGCGGCGCGTCGACGAAGTGGCGGTCCATCTCCCAGGCGCCGGTCAGGAACTCCGCGAAGCGCCCGGGGCCGATCGCGATCATCAGCGGCAGCCCGACGGCGCCCCAGACCGAGTAGCGCCCGCCGACCCAGTCCCAGAAGCCGAAGACCCGGGCGGGGTCGATGCCGAAGGCGGCGGTCCGGTCGAGGGCGGTCGAGACGGCGGCGAAGTGGCGGCCGGCCTCCTCGCCGAGGGCGTCCCGCATCCAGGCGAGGGCGGTGCGGGCGTTGGTCATCGTCTCGATCGTCGTGAAGGTCTTGGAGGCGACGATGACGAGGGTGCGGGCGGGGTCGAGGGTGGCGAGGGTGTCGGCGACGTGGGCGCTGTCGACGTTCGAGACGAAATGCGCGCGCGGGCCGTCGTGGTAGGGGGCGAGCGCGAGGGTCGCCATCGCCGGGCCGAGGTCGGAGCCGCCGATGCCGATGTTGACGACGTCGGTGAAGCGCTCGCCGTCGACGGCGGGGATCGTGCCGTCGCGGATGCCGTCGGCGAAGGCGCCCATGCGGGCGAGGACGTCGTCGACCTCGGGCATGACGTCGTGGCCGCCGACGAAGACCGGGGTGCCGGCGCGGTTGCGGAGCGCGGTGTGGAGGACGGCGCGGCCCTCGGTGACGTTGATCGCGTCGCCGCGGAACATCGCGTCGCGGCGCGCGGGCACGCCCCGCGCCTCGGCGAGCCGCACGAGGAGCGCGAGGGCGTCGGCGTCGAGGCTGGTCTTGGAGAAGTCGAGGAGCATGTCGCCGAGGGAGACCGAGAACGCCTCGAAGCGGCCGGGGTCGGCCTCGAAGCGGGCGAGGATCGGGGTTTCCCCCGCCCGCTCCCCGGCTTCGCGGACCTGCCCCCAGAGCTGCGCGGTCATGCCGGCCTCCCGAGCCTGGTCGCCTCGGACGCGAGGCGCTCGACCTCGTCCCAGCGGCCGGCGGCCATCAGGGCGGGGTCGGCGGGCCACGAGCCGCCGACGCAGAGCACGTTCGGCAGCGCGAGGTAGTCAGCGGCGTTCCTGGTCGAGACCCCGCCGGTCGGGCAGAACTGCATCTGCGGCAGCGGCCCGGCGAAGGCCTTGAGCGCCGGCGCGCCGCCGTTGGCCTCGGCGGGGAAGAACTTGCAGACGTCGTAGCCGCGGGCGAGCATCCGCATCGCCTCGGAGACGGTGGCGACGCCGCCGAGGAGCGGCAGCTCCTCGTCCTCGCAGGTGGCGAGGAGCTCGTCGGTGATCCCGGGCGAGACCCCGAAGAGCGCGCCCGAGTCCTTGGCGCGGCGGACGTCGGTCGGGGTGATGAGGGTGCCGGCGCCGACGACGCCGCCCTCGACCTCGGCCATCGCCCGGATCGCCTCGAGGGCGGCGGGCGTGCGCAGCGTCACCTCGAGCACCGGCAGGCCGCCGGCGACCAGCGCCTTGGCGAGCGGCACGGCGTGGGCGATGTCCTTGATGACGATGACCGGGATCACCGGCGCGAGGCCGCAGATCTCGCGGGCGTAGGCCGAGGCGTCCTTGGGTGTCATCACGGGGGCGGTCTCCTTCAGACGAGCGGCGAGGCGCCGGCCTCGGCCGGGCCGACGTGGTTGCGGAAGGCGTGGAAGAGCTCGCGCCCGAGGCCGAAGCCGTTGGCGACGAGGTCGGGGCGGACGTTCGGGCGGTCGAGGACGCCCGGGGTCAGCACGTCGAGGCTGCCGGCGACCGCGTCGACGCGGACGACATCGCCGTCGCGGAGCCGGGCGAGCGGGCCGCCGTCGAGGGCCTCGGGGCTGACGTGGATCGCCGACGGCACCTTGCCGGAGGCGCCGGACATGCGGCCGTCGGTGACGAGGGCGACGCGGAAGCCGCGGTCCTGGAGCACGGCGAGGATCGGGGTCAGGCTGTGGAGCTCGGGCATGCCGTTGGCCTTCGGGCCCTGGAAGCGGACGACGACGACGACGTCGCCGGTCAGCTCGCCGGCCTTGAACGCGCGCTTCACCTCCTCCTGGTCGTGGAAGACCCGCGCCGGCGCCTCGATGACGTGGCGCTCGGGGGCGACCGCGGAGACCTTCATCACCCCGGTGCCGAGGTTGCCGGCGAGGCGGCGGACGCCGCCGGTCGGCTGGAAGGGGTCGGAGGCGGGGCGGAGGATCCTGTCGTTGAGCGAGGCTCCGGCGCCGTCGGCCCAGACGAGCTCGCCGGCGATGAGCTTCGGCTCGCGGGTGTAGCGGGCGAGGCCGTCGCCGGCGACGGTGCGGGTGTCGTCGTGGAGGAGGCCGGCCTCGAGCAGCTCGCCGATCATGTAGCCGAGGCCGCCGGCGGCGTGGAAGTGGTTCACGTCGGCGAGGCCGTTGGGGTAGACCCGGGCCATCAGCGGCGTCGCGTCGGAGATCTCGGCGAAGTCCTCCCAGTCGAGGAGGACGCCGGCGGCGCGGGCCATGGCGATGAGGTGGATGAGCAGGTTGGTCGAGCCGCCGGTGGCGTTGAGCCCGACGATGCCGTTGACGAAGGCGCGCTCGTCGAGGACGTCGCAGACCGGGGTGTACTGGTTGCCGAGGGCGGAGACGGCGAGGGCGCGCTTCGCCCCCTCGATCGTCAGCGCGTCGCGGAGCGGCGTGTTGGGGTTGACGAACGACGACCCCGGCAGGTGCAGCCCCATGAACTCCATCAGCATCTGGTTGGTGTTCGCCGTG
>CAZEGY010000389.1:0-3290 GCA_964511815.1 uncultured Rhodovulum sp. | reverse complement strand
ACGGCCGCTACTGGGGCTGCACCGAGGACCACCCGTTCCTGCACTTCGAGCTCTGTTACTACCAGGCGATCGACTGGGCCATCGCCCACGGGCTTTCCCGCGTCGAGGCCGGCGCCCAGGGCGAGCACAAGCTCGCCCGCGGCTACCTGCCCGCCGCCACCCACTCGCTGCACTGGATCGCCGACCCGGGCTTCGCCCGCGCCGTCGCCCAGTACCTCGACGCCGAGAGCCGCGCCGTCGGCGAGGAGATCGAGGTGCTCACCGCCTACGGCCCCTTCCGCCGCTGCGCCGAGGGCGAGGCCGGGTGACACGTCCCTCGGCGTGACGCCCGGCCGTTTCGCGCTATGCTCCTTCGCCGACCAAGGCCGGCGGAGGGAGCCCATGTCCGACGATCTCACCTTCTACACCAACCCGATGTCCCGCGGCCGCATCGTCCGCTGGATGCTCGAGGAGGTCGGCCACCCCTACGAGACCGTCGTCGTCGACTTCGGCCCGGCGATGAAGGCCCCGGGCTACCGGGCGCTCAATCCGATGGGCAAGGTGCCGACCATCGTCCACGGGCAGACCGTCGTCACCGAGTGCGCCGCCATCTGCGCCTACCTCGCCGACGCCTTCCCCGAGGCCGGGCTCGCCCCGGAGACCGGCCGCCGCGGCGCCTACTACCGCTGGCTGTTCTTCGCCGCCGGACCGCTCGAGGCCGGGATCGTCAACCAGTCCCTCGGCTTCGCGGTCCCCGACGAGCGCCGCCGCGCGGTCGGCTACGGCCGGCTCGCCACCATGCTCGACGCGCTGGAGGGCGCGCTCGCCGGGGACTATATCGCCGGCGACCGCTTCACCGCGGCGGATGTCTACGTCGGCGCCCAGATCGGCTGGGGCATGCGCTTCGGCGGCATCGAGCCCCGTCCGGCCTTCACCGACTACTGGCAGCGCATAACCTCCCGCCCCGGGTACCTCCGGGCCACCGGGATCGACGACGCGGCCATGCCGCCGAAGGCGGAGGTCGAGGCATGACCGGGCGCCTGACCGAAGCCGAGCGCGAAAGCGAGCTCCCCGCCCTCGGCGAAGCCGGCTGGGGCGGCGTCCCCGACCGCGACGGCATCCGCAAGATCTGGAAGTTCCGCAGCTTCTCCGAGGCGTGGGGCTTCATGTCCCGCGCCGCCCTCGCCGCCGAGAAGCTCGACCACCATCCCGACTGGACCAACAGCTACAACGTCGTCGACGTGACCCTCACCACCCACGCCGCCGACGGCCTCACCCGCCTCGACCTCGAGCTCGCCCGCCGCCTCGACAGGCTCGCCGGCGCCGCGGAAGTGCAGCGCGACCACTCCGAGCCGGTCGAGTGCCTCTGCAGGATCCACCATCGAGTCGCCCCGCAAGGCTGAGGGCCGGAAGGGATTCCTCCCGGCCGCTTCGCAGTTGACCCGGCGGGCATGCAAGCCGCATACTCGAAGCCCGTCCTCGCCTGCAGCCCGCAGGCTGGTGTGCCCCGCAATGTTTCACGATCCCGCTCGCTCGCGGTCAGGGAACGGACGACGGTTCATCTTCGTCGGCGGCGCCGCGCGCTCGGGAACCACCCTCGTCCAGAACATCCTCGACTCCCACCCCGACATCGCCGGCGGCCCGGAGTTCCTGCACCTGGTGCGGATCCTCGAGCTCAGGAACGCCCTGCGCGAAACCGCCCGCTGCGGCTGGACCGCCGACTATGCCTCCGCCGAGACCGTGGACCGCGAGATCGTCCGCCTCATCGAGGACCTGCTGCTGCCCCTCGCCGACCGGCAGCGCTGCCGGATGCTGAGCGAGAAGACCCCGGGCAACACCTTCGTCTTCGCCGAGCTGATGGAGGTGTTTCCCGAGGCGAGGTTCATCCACGTCGTCCGCGACCCGCGCGCCACCGTCGCCTCGATGCTGCGGGTCGGCCGCCGCGCCCGGGAGAAGGGCCTCCGCGCCCAGCCCTTCACCCGCAGCGTCCGCCACGCCGCCGGCCATATCCAGCGCAGCCTGCGCGCCGGCTTCCGCGCCGGCAATCTGGCGCCCGACCGGCTGCTCGAGGTCCGCTACGAGCCGCTGGTCCGCGACCCCGCCCGCGAGGTCGGCCGCATCTGCGCCTTCCTGGAGATCCCCTGCGCGCCGCAGATGCTCGACCCGGCCGGGGTCGCCCACATCGGCGAGAAGCCGATCACCGAGGGCAGCGGCAACCTCTGGTACGACGCCGAATCCTACCGGCGCAACCCGGACCCGTCCGGCCTCGACAACTGGCGCCGCGAGCTCGACGTCCTCCAGCAGGCGGTCATCGCCGTCTCCTTCGGCGAGTTCGAGCACGCCGACCGCCTCGGCTACGACCTGGCGCCGAGGCCGCTCGCCGGGCTGGTCCAGGCGGCCGCCCGCGCCCGGCACGTCCTGCACGGCGCGCGCGGGATGCTGCACCGGCACTCGCCGCTCGGGGTCGCCGCCCTGCTCTGCCTGTCCTGAGCTCCGGCTGCACACCAGCGCATGTGGCTCCCTCGCAGGCAGGCCATAGCTCTGGTGTCGTTTACCCTCCGTTAACCATGTGGACGGCATCCTCCCGGTGACCGCCAGTCACCCCGTGGAGATCAGGCCATCAGCACCACCGACCGCAAGACCCGCGAGCTCGCCGAGCGCGAGCGCGTGCTCCTCGACGCCGCCGTGGCGCTCCTTGACCGCGACGACTGGCAGGCCGTCACCGTCGAGCAGATCGCCGACCGCGCCGAGTACGCCAAGGGCACCGTCTACCGCCACTTCGCCTCCAAGGACGACCTGCACGCCCGCCTCGTCGCCGACTGGAACGCCGGCACCTACGCCGCCCTCGAGGACATCGACGCCGAGCGCCCGTTCGAGGCGGTGCTCCGCGACGTCGTCGCCGTCTCCTGGCGCCGCCTCACCGCCGACCGCGTGCACGCCCGCCTCCTCCAGCACGTCCAGCGCGCCGACTTCCTCGCCGGCCTCGCGCCCCAGACCCGCGCCGCGCTCGCGGACATCGACGGCCGCACCCTCGGCCTTCTCGCCGGCCTCATCGACTGGGGCATCGCCGAAGGCGCCATCCCCCGCGCGCCCCTCGAACCCCGCCTCTTCGCCGTCACCGCGCTGCTGATGGGCGCCCTGCGCCTCCACCCGCTCTGGGACGGCCCCGGCGGCATCGGCGACCCCGAGCGGCTGCTCGCGGACGCGATCCTCGCGCTGCTGCGGTCAGGCAGCGCCTGATCAGATCGCAACATCGCAGAAAAGCGCTCCCGGCACCGCCGGCAAGATGCGCAACGAAATGTTGCGCAGGC
>CAZEGY010000388.1:0-3293 GCA_964511815.1 uncultured Rhodovulum sp. | reverse complement strand
TCGTGAGCGACTCGACGCCGTCCGCCGTCACCAGCACGTCGTCCTCGATGCGCACGCCGAGGTGGCCTGCGCGCATCAGGCTAGGCTCGATGGTGAAGACCATGCCCGGCTCCATCGCGGCCATGTTGCCCACCATCACCTGCGGCGCCTCGTGGACGTCGAGGCCGAGGCCGTGGCCGGTCTTGGTGAGGACGAGCGCGCCGAAGCCGGCGTCGTGGAGGCACGCCGTCACCCGGCGGTCGAGCTCGTCCAGCGTCATCGGCGGTGCCGCGATCTCCCGGCCGAGTTCGTTGGCGGCGAGGACCGCGGCGTAGACGTCGCGGGCCTCGCCATCGGCGGAGCCGACGAAGAAGGTGCGGGTGATGTCGGCGTTGTAGCCGCCCCAGGCGGCGCCGAAGTCGAGGAGGAGGGGCTGGCCGCGCGCGAGCCGGCGCTCGGGGCTCGGGCCGCCGTGGGGATCGGCGGAGGCGGCGCCGGTGAGGACGATCGGGTCGAAGGCGAGGCCGTCGGCGCCGCGCTCGAGCATCGCGACGACGAGGCGCTGGCGGAACTCGGTCTCGCTCATGCCGGCGGCGGCCTCGCCGAGCGCGGCGGCGAGTGCCGCCTCGCTGATCGCGATCGCCCGGCGGAGGGCGGCGATCTCGGCCGCGTCCTTGTGCAGGCGCATGCGGGCGATGGCGGCGTGGGCGTCGAGGACGGTGGCGGCGGGGAAGGCCCGGCGGATGGCCTCGGCCTCGAAGACGCGCATGCGCTGGCCCTCGAGGCCGATGCGGGCCGGGGCGAAGCGGGCGGCGAGCGCGGCGAAGGCGTCGTCGTAGCCGTCGGCGTCCTGCCAGTAGATCGTCACGGCGTCGGGCGCGACGCGCTCCCACTTGCTGCGCTCGAGCAGCGGGATGACGGCGTGGAGCGGGCCTTCGCGGGGCACGAAGAGGACGGTCGGGCGCTCCATCAGGTGGAAGTGCGCGCCGGTGAGGAAATAGAGGTTCGGGCCGGGCACCATCGCCGCGGCGTCGAGATCCTCGGCCTCCAGCGCGGCCCTGAGCCGCCCGAGACGCGCCGATCGGTCCATCGCTTCACCCTCCCCGAGCCTATTGCGCCGGGTCCGGTCTATCACCTAACCTCGGGACGTGTATAAAAGAACCGAATGCTGCGGCCGTGGCGCGGGACGCGCACCGCGACGACCCCGACAGCATCGCCGCCACCCAGGGGGGAGACGCATGAAACCGATCCAGACGCTGCTCGCGGCGACCGCGGCGAGCCTCATCGTCGCCGGTGCCGGCCACGCCAAGACGCTGGTCTATTGCAGCGAAGGCTCGCCCGAGGGCTTCGACCCGGCGCCGTGGACCGCGGGCACCACCTTCGACGCCGCCTCGCGCACGGTCTACGACCGGCTGATCGAGTTCCAGAAGGGCTCGACCGAGACCGAGCCCGGCCTCGCCGAGAGCTGGGAGGTGTCCGAGGACGGCACCGAGATCACCTTCCACCTGCGGCCGGGCGTGAAGTTCCAGACGACCGAGTGGTTCACCCCGACCCGCGAGCTCAACGCCGACGACGTCGTCTTCACCTTCATGCGCCAGTTCGACAAGGAGAGCCCCTGGTACGAGTACGCGCCGGGCATCGCCTGGGAGTACTTCAACTCGACGATGGCGAGCTCGCTGAAGGAGATCGTCAAGGTCGACGACATGACGGTGAAGTTCGTGCTGAGCCGCCCGGACGCCACCATCCTCGCCACCTTCCCGATGGACTTCGCCTCGATCGTCTCCAAGGAATACGCCGACCAGCTCGAGGCCGCCGGCACCAAGGAGCAGTTCAACGTCCTGCCGGTCGGGACCGGGCCGTTCACCTTCGTCGCCTACCAGCAGGACGCGGTGATCCGCTACGCGGCCAACGCCGACTGGTGGAACGGCGTGCAGGCGATCGACGACCTGATCTTCGCGATCACCGTCGACGCCGGCGTGCGCCAGCAGAAGCTCGTCGCCGGCGAGTGCGACATCATCCCCTATCCGAACCCCGCCGACATCGCCGGGCTGAAGGCCAACGCCGACCTGACGGTGATGCAGCAGGAAGGCTTCAACATCGGCTATCTCGCCTACAACACCCTCGTCGCGCCCTTCGACAAGCCCGAGGTGCGCCGCGCGCTCAACAAGGCGATCAACAAGCAGGCGATCATCGACGCCGTCTTCCAGGACGCCGGCACCGTCGCGGTGGCGCCGCTGCCGCCGACCTCGTGGGGCTTCAACCCCAACCTCGTCGACGATCCCTACGACCCCGAGGCGGCGAAGGCCGAGCTCGAGGCGGCGGGCGCCAGCGGGCTCGCGATGAAGATCTGGGCGATGCCGGTGCAGCGGCCCTACAACCCCAACGCCCGGCGCATGGCCGAGCTGATCCAGGCCGACTTCAACGCGGTCGGGGTCCAGGCCGAGATCGTCTCGATGGAGTGGGGCGAGTACCTGGCGCAGTCGTCGGCCAAGGACCGCGACGGCGCGGTGCTGCTCGGCTGGACCGGCGACAACGCCGACCCCGACAACTTCCTCGGCGTGCTGCTCGGCTGCGACGCGGTCGGGGCGAACAACCGCGCGCAGTGGTGCTACCAGCCCTACGAGGACCTGATCCAGGAGGCCAAGACCACCTTCGCGCAGAACGAGCGCGAGCCGCTCTACTTCCAGGCGCAGGAGGTCTTCAAGGAGCAGGCACCGTGGGCGACGATCGCCCACTCGATCGCCACCGTGCCGATGCGCAACACCGTCACCGGCTTCGCCCAGGACCCGGTCGGCATCCACCGCTTCGTCGGGGTCGACAAGGCGGAATAGCGTGGGCCGCGTCGCCATGAGCGGCGAGGCCGAGCGGGCGCCGAGCGCGGCGCCCGAGCGCCGGGGGGCGTGAATGCTGCGCTTCGTCCTGCATCGGCTGCTCCTGATCGTGCCGACCTTCATCGGCATCACCCTCGTCGCGTTCCTGTTCATCCGCCTGCTGCCCGGCGACCCGGTGATCCTGATGGCCGGCGAGCGCGGGGTCTCGCCCGAGCGCCACGCCGAGCTGATGGCGCAGTTCGGCTTCGACCAGCCGCTGTGGAAGCAGTACGCCGACTATGTCGCGGGCCTCTTGCACGGCGACTTCGGCTATTCCTTCTCCACCAAGAAGCCGGTGCTCGGCGAGTTCATGGCGCGGTTCCCGGCGACGCTCGAGCTCGCGCTCTGCGCCATCGTGCTCGCCACCGTGCTCGGGGTCGCCGCCGGCATCCTCGCGGCGATCCGGCGCGGCGGCTGGATCGACCAGCTGACCATGGGGACGGC
>CAZEGY010000387.1:0-3295 GCA_964511815.1 uncultured Rhodovulum sp. | reverse complement strand
CGAAGGCTCACCCGGTTCGCCGCCCCCGCGCCGCCCTAAGCGTCCTCAGCGTCGCGGCGAGCGGCGCCGGCGTCATGGCCAGCGCGCCTTCGGTCCAGAAATACAGATGCTTGCGCATCCGCCCCCGCCCGGTCAGGAGCGGCAGCAGGTCGCCCGTCCGGTAGGGCTCGGCCAGCACCGCCGCACGGCTGCCGTGGCCTTCGCCAATCTCCACCGGAAACGCCCCCCAGGCCCGGGCCTCCGCCGCCGCCGGGCGCATCCAGAACGCCTCCAGCAGATCGCGGATCGGCCCGCGCATGCTCGCAATCCCCTTGAGATCAAGCCCCGCAACGTCTAGTCCTTCTGCCACAAAGGCCAGCGTGCGGCGTACCACCGGTAGGCCCCAGGTCCGCATCCGCGCCTCCCAGCCCGGAGCGATCTCCGGCACCACCCGGCCCCCCTCCTCCCGGAATCCGGTGAGCGTCCCGTGGTCGGCGGCGCAGAAGATCTCGACGTAGATCTCGACGAGTTCCTGCTTGAAGCGGGGCTTGAACGCCGGGTCGTTCCCGGCCTCGAAGTCGTACTGGAACCGCGAGCAGGCCTCACGCCACGCAGCGAGCCGCTTCTCGTTATAGCCGAAGTAGTAGCCGTGGGCCGGCGCCACCCCCTCGGCTCTCTGGGCGCCGGCGAGGGCGGCGTGCAGGTTGCCGGCCCAGCCGATGTCGACCATCGCCGAGGACGCGCCGTCGAACAGGCCTTCCTGCGCCAGATAATCCCTGAAAAGCCGCCGGTTGGCGTCGCGGGAGCGCGCCAGCGCCGCAGCGAATCCCTCGGTGGCGAAGAAGCCCTCGAGGCGCTCCGCGTCCGCCGCCGAGAGCGGGCGGTCATGGGTTTCCGGCCCGAAGCCCTGGGCCGCGAGCCCGGCGTCAAGGTCGCTCCCCGGCGCCCCGAGCCGGCGCTTGAGGTTCTGGAGCGTGCTCTGCTCCGGTACGAAGCCCTGCCAGACCCCCCACCACAGCCAGTGCCCGGCATCGGTCGCGGCGAGGTCGGCGACGTTCCTGAGCCAAGCCTGGCGGCTGGCGTGGAGATAGCGGCAGTCGATCCCGGTCCCGAGGCGCGGCCCGAGGATGCGGGCGATCTCCAGCAGAACCTGGCCGTCGCGGGCGAGGAAATAGACCCGGCCGACGCCCCGGCGCTCGGCGTCGCGCAGGATCCAGGCGGCATAGCTGACGAGCATTGGCGCCGCGACCCCGGCGGCCACGTCCCGCAGCGCCGCTTCCCGCGGGGTGGCGACCGGCACGGCGTCGCGCGCCGCCGCCGAGGCCGCGGCGAAGGCGCCCGCCACCGGACCTCCAGCGGCGAGCAGCGCCTCGAACCGTGTCCGGTCCTGCCGCGACACCGGAGACCGGCGCCTCAGCCGATCAGGTCGTCGTGAATCGTCACCACCAAGGTGGTGTCCCGGATGAGGTTGTTCTCGAGGCCCGTCGGGCCATCGAAGTCGCGCTCGCTGTCGGCGCCCGGGCCCCCGGAGAGGTGGTAAAGCTTCTCCGTCGTGCCGACGTGCCGCCAGATGTCGATGTCGACCACCTTGAGGCGGACCCGCTCGGTGCCCTCGGTGAGGTCGTCCCCGAAGATCTTCAGCGGCACCGCCACCCGGTCGGTCCCCTGCTCCAGCATCACCGAATAGACCGTGTCGCCGCTGGCGTCCTTGCCATGGCGCAGGACGCCGCCAGCGAAATCGTTCCCGGTGTACTTCTTCGCCCCACCTTGGAAGTTCCAGTCCTCGAACCGCTCGGCGCTGCCCTTGGCGGTGAAGAAGACCTGGACGGACTTGTCGTCGAGGCCGGCGACATCGCCGTCCTTCCACAGCACGAACTTCGGGGCGACCACCGTGTCGCGGTGGTCGGAGGTGACGAGATCCTTAGGCTTCAGGATGGGCTGCTCGGCCCCGCCGCGCACTGCCGCGGTCACCGGCACCAGCGGATCGAGCACCCCCTTCTTCCAGGGCATCGAGCGGCCGGCGAGATCGTAGGCGTCCTCGATGCGGTCGAAGACCGTGTTCAGGAACCTCGGGGCGACGACGAAGTCGGCCTGGGTGCTCCCCGCCGCATTCCCCTTGTGGAGGACGACGTCGCCGAAGCCGCCAGCGACGTCGGACAGCACCACCCGCTGGCCCATCCAGCCACCCTTGGCGAAGGAGGCCTGGTAGACCCCTCCCGTGACCGGCAGCGCCTCGTCGTAATGGCCGTCGCCCTTGGCGACGAGCTTGCCGTTCTCGAAGAACTTGACGGTGAGGTCGCCGTCCTTGGCCTGGACGAGGTCGAAGTACCACTTCGACAGCACATCCTGCTTGTTGCCGCTCTTGAGGATCTCGGCGTTGGTCAGCCGGTAGCGCGCACCGTCGTCGCTCACGACGACGATCGTCCCATCGTTGTCGCGGTTCTCCTTGTTGCCCCAGTTGACGGAGGCATCCTTCAGCACGAAGGTATCGGTCCCGTTGCCGAAATTGACCTTCAGGTCGAGCGCGCCGGCCTTGACCCGGTCGTCGCCGGCGCCGGTGCGGAAGACTTTGGAGGTGTCGAACCCCTGGACCGGGTCATCCGGCATGATCACCACGTCGTTGCCAGCGCGGGAGTTGTAGATTGAGCCCTGGACATCCGGCAAGCTGTCCCGCCCCCTGAAATCGAAGCGGTCGTTTTCGGCGGTGAACGCCGCCAGCCGCACCCGGACGCCGTAGTCGTGGTCGGGGTCGGTATTGTCGACCAACGGCGTGTCGTGATTGATGATGAGTAAAGTGGTGTCCCTAGCCTTGATCGTCGTCGGGAGCGATGCCGCGAACGACTTCGCCCCAGTCTGGAAGCTGGTGTTCTGAAACGTATCCACGGCGGTGGAGCCTTCCACCGCGGGCTGGAAATCCCCCACCAGTCGCACCCAGAGCCGATCCCCGGTGCGGAACCCCTCGGTCGCGAGATCGACGGACATCTCGCCGAGCTTCGGATTGATCTTGTAAAACATACCCGTCCTACCCCGTTCATGGTCCCCAAAAATCGTCGGCGACCCTATCAGTGGTACTTCCGCAGAACCAGAGGGGTGGTTAACCAATGGTAAATGGTAAATCGAGTGTGATGAGGCGATAGAAGTCGCCCGCGCGATCAGACTGGGGGCATGCGGCGGCAGGCCTGGACGATAAACTCCACCAGCACGTCGGCAGGAAACTCCGTCATCGGGAAGCCCGGGCGGTAGCCGAAGGCGTCGAGCACCCCGGCGTCGAGGCAGGCCCGGGTGCGCAGCGCCATCGGCTGGCCGGCGAAGACCC
>CAZEGY010000386.1:0-3317 GCA_964511815.1 uncultured Rhodovulum sp. | reverse complement strand
CCCTGTCCGGTGCCGCCGCCCTGTCCGGTGCCCGACCCCGTGCCGGATCCTGACCCCGTGCCCGCCCCGGTGCCCGATGCCGACGCGGAGCCGGTGCCGAGGAGCGCGGCGACGGCGTCCGCGTCGAAGTCCGCGTAGATCTCGCGCAGCCGCGTGCCCGAGCCCTTGTCGATCAGGTGCGCCCAGGCGTAGTCCGTCCGCAGCTCCTCGGTGCCGGAGAGCCGGGCGCCGAGGGCGGGGGCGAGCCGGCCGAGGTCGGCGGCGAAGGCGTGGGAGCCGGCGTCGGAGGCGTCGAGGGTGGTCTTGAAGGTCTTGCCGGCGCCGAGGTTCTCGAAGGCCTGCGCCCCGGTCGCCACCGCGATCGCCTTGTCGAAGGCGGGCCCGAAGGCGGTCGCGGCGGTCGGGCCGGCGAGCGCGTTCTTGAGGTCGGGCCCGCCGGCGCCGTTGGCGTAGGCGGCGTAGTTCTGGTTCGAGATCGCCACGGTGAAGTCGCGGGTGAGGATGCGCGCCGCCGCCTCGTAGTTCGTCACCCAGTTGTTGCCGTGCTGGACGACGGCGAAGTGCTCGACGAGCGCCGCCTTGGAATAGCCCTGGTTCAGCAGGTAGCCGACCGCCTCGGCCGCGACGTTGGCGCCGCCGCCGGCGGAGTAGACGACGACCTCGTCGACGCTCTTGCCGATCGCGTCGGTGATGTCCTCGGCGAGGGCCCGCGCCGCGCCGCTGATCTGCGCGCCCTTGGTCGCGTCGAAGTTCCAGGCGCGCTGGCCGTTCTGGTCGCCGGCGAGCAGGTTGAAGACCTCCCAGCCCGGGGCGAGCTCCTTGAGCGCCGGAACCGTGTACTTGTTGAAGAAGGCGTAGTTGCCGGCCGCCTGCTTGTTGCCGGCGACGCTGCCGTAGCGGCTGTCGCTGCCGAAGGCGACGGGGGCGGTGCCCGAGGGGTTCAGCATGTAGAACTGGCCGCCGTCCTTGGTGTCGCCGAAGACGACGCCCGCCACCTTGACGGCGTTTCCGGACTTGGCGGTGACCCGGGCCTCGGCGGCGCCGACGAGGAGCGAGAGGTTGTCGTCGGGGTCGCGGTAGCCGTCGCCACTCAGCCAGACACGGATCTGCATGGGTATATCCCTCGACTTGGGAAAGGACGAAGACCGGGGAACGGGCGACGCACCGGGAGTACACGGGCACGGGGCAGGCAGGGCACGGGGTACGCGGGCACGGGATATACGCGGACGACACAGGGGTACGGCGTGCCCGGCCCCCGGACGGGACCGAGCGGTCTCGGATTCGGAACTGCTCGCGAACCAGACGATCTAATCGTAAAAAGAGTAAGACGGTCCAGCGCGAATCCGCGGAATCCGGGCGGGAATGTCAGTAAAATCCTGCGGATCGCCCAGACGGGGCGGCGGGATGCTCAATCGGTGTGCGATCAGGTTCGCGTTGGCGGCGACTCAGCGCCCGCGGCGGCGGCCGGTCCTGCCCGCCCCGGGGCGGGCTCCCGCGGCCCCGCCCGCGGCCCCGGCGGCGGTGGTGACGGCGGTGGTGACGGCGGCCTCGAGCCAGGCGCGCTTCTTCGGCCAGATCACCCGGCGGGCGTCGAGGGTCTCGACGACCCGCGCCCGCGCCCGCGCCCGGAGCCGCGCCATCGCCGAGCCCTCGCGCCCGGCGTCGAGCGCCGCCTCGATCCGCGCGGCGAGGGCGGCGGGGTCGGCGGGGGAGCCCTCGCCTCCCGCGGGGACGAGGAGCCCGGTCACCCCGTCCTCGAGGAACTCGCGCACCGGCGGGGCGTCGCTCGCGACGAGGAGGCACCCGCAGGCCATGGCGTCGAGGAGCGACCACGACAGCACGAAGGGCACGGTCAGGTAGACGTGGGCGTCGGAGGCGCGCATCACCGCCACCATGTCCGGGCGGCTGAGCAGCCCGGTGAAGTGCAGGCGCGAGAGGTCGAGGTCGAGCTCGGCGAGCATCCGGCCCTTCCAGCTCTCGCCCTGGGGGAGCTGCGCCCCGTAGGCGACGCGGTCCTCGCCGCCGATCAGCGCGTGGAGGCGCGGGCGGCGCTTCTGGAGGAGCGCGAGCGCCCGCATCGTCTCGGGAAAGCCGCGGTGGGGCTCCATGCCGCGGGTGATCGAGGTCAGCACCTCCGCGTCGGCGGGAATGCCCCAGCGCGCGAGGATGGCGCGGTCGGCGATACCCCCCTCCCCCGGCGAATGCAGCCCGGTGTCGACACCGTCGTGCATCACCGTCAGCCGCTCGCGCATCCACGCGGGGAACTGCGCCGCCTGGAAGCGGGTCGGGCAGAGGGCGCGGGTCGCGGTCGAGAAGTCGGCCCAGAGGGGGGCGTTGCGGAGGCGGTTGCGGGCGCGGGCGTCGAGGGGGTCGGCGGCCTCGACATCGCCGGGTGTCCGGTCGGGATAGGGCCAGTTGTAGTACCATTCGAAGTAGGGGACGGCGCAGGTCGCGGGCCAGACGTCCTTGAGGAAGGTCCCGACCCCCCAGCCGGCATGGGCCATGACGATGTCGGGGACGAAGCCCGACCGGTCGAGCTCGACCGCGGCGCGGGCGAAGGCCTGGCCGGAGAGCACCGCGCCCTCGAGCGGGCGGACGTAGCGGTGGACGCCCTCGGCCGGCGGGCGGTGGTCGTCGGGGGCGACGGCGACGCGCATCGCCGGGTTCGCCGCGCCGGCGCGCCGGGTCAGGAAGGCGACCTCCCAGCCCTCGCCGGCGAGCCACTCGCCGAAGGCGCCGAACTGCGCCGGAAAGTTCTTGTGCGCGAAGAGGATGCGCATTCCCGCCCCCTGAAGCCGTCCGCCCCTCCCCCCGTGATGGGGCAAGGCGGGCGTCCCGTCAAACCGGAAGCGGGGGGCGGGGGCGGGGCTCGGGCGGAGGTCGGGGAGAGCTCCGCGAACGGCCCCCGATGCGCCCGGAGGCCGGGCCGTCTCGCGCGCGAGACGAGGGTCAAGTCATTGATATCGAACGATTGTCCTTCGCGCGTTAACCCTCTGGAAAGGTGCGGAACGGCCGCGCTGTCCGGCCCGGGCACATGGGTTGCGGTTCGTACCGATCACAGGGGTGACCGCACTCTCTTTCCACGGCATCCACACCTCCCGCCGCGAAAAGGCGGAAAGCGTAACCCATGTGTCCGGTACGTTCCGTAACCCATGTCCCCGACCGCTCACGCTCGCTCCCAGGCGAAGGGGGGTGGCGCCGCCACCGATCGCCTCCGGTCCGGGCGCGGGCGCGCGGCCGCCCCCGGGTGGGGGCGACCGCGCCGGGGCGGGAGCGGCGCCGCCGCGCGGAGGCGGCGGCGCCGCCGGTGTCGGGAG
>CAZEGY010000385.1:0-3322 GCA_964511815.1 uncultured Rhodovulum sp. | reverse complement strand
TGGCGAGGCGGGCGGAGACGCCGACGCGGAGGCCGCCGGTGACGAGCTTGAGGAGGGCGTGGCGGCCCGAGGCGTCGAGGCGGTCGAGGAGGCGCTCGACGACCTGCGGGGCCTCGCGGCGCGAGGCGGCGTGGAGAGCGGCGACGACCTCGCCGAGGGCGGGGTCGTCGGGCGGGCCGGCGGCGGGCCAGATCAGGGCGATGGTCTCGGCGAGGTCGCCGACGAAGTCGTAGGAGAGGGCGAAGAGCTCGGGGTCGACGCGCCCGGTGGTCAGGGCGCGGAGCATGGCGGGCTTGACGCTGTCGAAGGCGACGTCGCGGGTGATCGCGGCGAGGCCCCAGCCGCGGTCGGGGTCGGGGGTGGTGCGCAGGTAGCCGGTGATCAGGCGGAGCTTGGCGTTCCGTGACGGCGTGAAGGCGAGACGTTCGAGGAGCTCGGCGAAGCGGCGCATCTCAATCCGCCGCCTCGTCCTCGTAGCCGACGAGATGGAGCGGCCGCGCCGGGATGCCCTGGAGCGCGCACCAGCGGACGAGGGCTTCCTCGCGGCCGTGGGTGACCCAGACCTCGGCGGGGGCGAGGTCGGCGATGGTCTCGGTGAGGCCGGTCCAGTCGCAGTGGTCGGAGATGACGAGCGGCAGCTCGACGCCGCGCTGGCGGGCGCGGGCGCGGATCTGCATCCAGCCGGAGGCGAAGGCGATGAGCGGGTCGGCGAAGCGGCGGATCCAGGGGCCCTCGAAGGCCGAGGGGGGACCGAGGACGATGGTGCCGGCGAAGTCCTTCGCGGTGCCGCGGGCGCCGGGACGATCGACGGTGGCGTCGGCGAGGGCGCCGAGGGCGATGCCGCGGGAGACGTAGTAGTCGCACAGGCGGCGGAGGGCGCCGTGGAGGTAGACGGGCGCGTCGTGGCCGGCGTCGCGGAGGAGGCGGAGGAGGCGCTGGGCCTTGCCGAGGGCGTAGACGCCGACGAGGTGGGTGCGGTCGGGGAATTGCGCCAGCGAGGCCAGGAGGCGGGCGATCTCGTCCCGCGGGTCGGGGTGGCGGAAGACCGGGAGGCCGAAGGTCGCCTCGGTGATGAAGACGTCGCAGGGGACGGGCTCGAAGGGCGCGCAGGTGGGGTCCTGGGTGCGCTTGTAGTCGCCGGAGGCGACGATGCGGAAGCCCTGCGCCTCGACGGCGATCTGGGCGGAGCCGAGGACGTGGCCGGCGGGGTGGAAGGTGGCGGTGACGGCGCCGATGCGCATCGGCGTGCCGAGGGCGGCTTCCTCGGTGCGGGCGGCGAAGTCGTCGCCGAGGCGGATCGCCATGATGTCGAGGGTCTCGCGCGTGGCGAGGACGGCGCCGTGGCCCCGGGTGGCGTGGTCGGAGTGGGCGTGGGTGACGAGCGCGCGCGCGACGGGCCGGGTCGGATCGACGTGGAAGCCGCCCGGCGGGCAGTAGAGCCCCTCGGGGCGCGGGACGAGGAGGTCGGTGGCGCGCATGGGTCTTGGTGTAGCACGCCGGGCGCCCGCGGCGAGGGGGCTTGCCATCATTGTCAAAACCATCCATATACCATCCACACGGATGGAGTATGGAATGAGAGACAATGTCAGGCCGCTGAGAGGCGGGGACAGCGAGAAGCTGACGATCAACCTCGGCTACGTCGATCTCGGGCGGATCGACCTGCTGGTGCAGGAGGGGTTCTATTCGAACCGCTCGGATTTCATCCGCACGGCGATCCGGGCGCAGCTCGGGACGCACGCGGCGGAGGTGGCGCGGACGGTCGAGCGGCACATGCTCGAGATCGGGCTGCGCGAGTTCGGGGTCGCCGACCTCGAGGCGGCGCGGGCGGCGGGCGAGGTGCTGCACGTCAAGGTCGTCGGGCTGGCGCGGATCGCGCCGGAGGTGACGCCGGAGCTGGCGCGGGCGACGATCGGGTCGCTGACCGTGCTCGGGGCCTTGCAGGCGAGCCCGGCGGTCAAGGCGGCGCTGGCGGACAGGATCGCTTGAGGCGCGGATCGCGCCCGGAAAGGATACGGAAATGAGCGAGGACTTCGTTGCCGCCATGCGGCGGGCGATGGCGGCGGTGCGGACGGCGGACCCGGCCGAGGCGACGGCGGTGATCCAGCAGGCGCTGGGCGCGGCCGGGCTGACCGGGGCGCCGCACGGGCTGCCGGACGTGCTGGCGGACGGGCTGCCGAACGTGCTGGCGGACGGGCTGGCGGAAGGGCTGCCGCGGATGCGGCTGCCGCTCGGGGACGCGGTACGGACGCTGCGCGAGGGGCGCACGGCGCTGGCGCCGGGCGGGTTGCGGCCGGCGGTGGAGCCGGAGGTGCCGCCGGGGGCGACGTTCCGCACGGCGACCCATGCTGGGCCGCACGGGTCGCGGCGCTACCGGGTGTACGTGCCGGCGACGGCGGAGCGGCGCGGCCTGGTGCTGATGCTGCACGGCTGCACCCAGACGCCGGAGGACTTCGCCGTCGGCACGGCCATGAACAGGGTGGCCGAGGAAGCGGGGCTCGTCGTCGTCTATCCCGAGCAGACGCGGGCGGAGAACAGCATGGGCTGCTGGAACTGGTTCCGGCCGGGGGATCAGAACCGCGGGGCCGGCGAGCCGGCGCTCCTCGCCGGGCTGGCGCGGGCGGCGGCGGAGGCCCACGGCGTGCCGGAGACCGGGGTGTTCGTCGCCGGCCTGTCGGCGGGCGGGGCGATGGCGGCAGTGCTGGCGGCCACCTATCCCGAGGTGTTCGCCGCGGCGGGGGTGCATTCGGGCGTCGCCCACCGCGGCGCCAGCGACGTCCTCTCGGCCTTCGCCGCGATGCGGGGCGACGGCGGCGAGGTGCCGGCGGAACCGCGGGCGGGGGCTCCGGGCGCGGCGCGGGCGCGGCTGATCGTCTTTCACGGCAGTGCCGACGGGACGGTCGATCCCTCGAATGCCGGCCGGGTCGCGGCGGCGGGGGGCTACGGGGCGCCCGAGGTCGTCGAGCGCGGCGAGGCGGGCGGGCGGCGGTTCGCGCGGGGGGTCACCGCCGGGGCGGAGGGGCGGCCGGTCTTCGAGACCTGGATGGTCGAGGGCGCCGGTCACGCCTGGTCCGGGGGCGACGCGCGCGGGAGCTACGCCGACGCCGCCGGGCCGGACGCCTCGGCGGAGATGGTGCGCTTCTTCCTGGCGTGAGGCTTCCCGCAGGCGCCGGGGAAATCGGCGCCTGCGGAAGCCTCCGGCGGGAGTACTTTTGCCAAGAAGAAGGGGTGCGCCTTGTATCTCTCAGTTGCCCGCCGGCGCGATGCCGGGGAGGCTATCGGTGGACGGGAGCCCGCAGGCGCCTGGGGTGAACGAGCCCGCGGC
>CAZEGY010000384.1:0-3330 GCA_964511815.1 uncultured Rhodovulum sp. | reverse complement strand
TCGAGCAGCAGAAGCAGATCGTCATCTCCGCCGACCGCGCCCCGGGCGAGATCGACGGGCTCGAGGAGCGCATCCGCTCGCGCCTCCAGTGGGGCCTCGTCGTCGACCTGCACCCGACCGACTACGAGCTCCGCCTCGGCATCCTCCAGGCCAAGGCCGAGGCCCACGAGGAGCAGAACCCCGGGGTCGTCGTCGGGGCAGGGGTGATGGAGTTCCTCGCCCACCGCATCAGCTCCAACGTCCGCGTGCTCGAGGGGGCGCTGAACCGGCTCTTCGCCTATGCGAGCCTCGTCGGCCGCGAGATCGACCTCGACATGACCCAGGAGTGCCTCGCCGACATCCTGCGCATCTCCGAGCGCAAGGTCACCGTCGACGAGATCATCCGCAAGGTCGCCGACCACTACAACCTGCGCATCTCCGACCTGCTCTCCGCCCGCCGCGCCCGCCAGGTCGCGCGGCCGCGGCAGGTGGCGATGTACCTCGCGAAGATGCTCACCTCGCGCTCGCTCCCCGACATCGGCCGGCGCTTCGGCGGGCGCGACCACACCACCGTCATCCACGCCGTCCGCAAGATCGAGGAGCTGCGCCAGTCCGACAGCCAGATCGCCGAGGACGTCGAGCTCCTCCGCCGGATGCTCGAGGCCTGACGCCGCGCACGAGCGCCGCGGCGGCCGCCCGCGGGTGGCGCCGTCCTGCCCGCGGCGCGCTTCGGCGTGGCGCCGGTGGCACCGTTTCCCGGCCCGGACCTCGCGGCGACACCCGCAGGGGACGGCCGCTGTCCGACTCGGCCGGGCACACTCCCGAGGCGAGGGGTCGGGATGCGCTCCGATCCGCGTGATTTCAAGGCGTTAGGGTTGGCAAACCTCCGCTTGCCCTTTCGCGACAATTCGCTAACGTCTCGGTCCGCGTAACCGTTTCGGCCGCGGGCGGGCCAGAACTCGAACGGTGGCAAGATGAAACTCAGCATGGAGCGCAGCGCCCTCCTCCGGGCCATGAGCCGGGCGCAGTCGGTGGTCGAGCGGCGCAACACCATCCCGATCCTCGCCAACGTGCTGATCGAGGCCGAGGGCGACCAGGTGAGCTTCCGTGCCACCGACCTCGACATCGAGGTGATCGACCGGGCGAACGCCATGGTCGCCCGCGCCGGGGCGACGACGGTCCCCGCCCACACCCTCCACGAGATCGCCCGCAAGCTGCCCGACGGGGCGATGGTCGAGCTCGCCGACGACGGCATCGCCGGGCGGCTCGACGTCCGCGCCGGGCGCTCGCACTTCAGCCTCGCGACGCTGCCGCGCGAGGACTTCCCGGTGATGGCGAGCGCCGAGTACGAGGTCAACTTCGCCTGCCCGGCGCCGGTGCTGCGCCGGCTCTTCGACAAGGCGAAGTTCGCGATCTCGACCGAGGAGACCCGCTACTACCTGAACGGCGTCTACATGCACGCCGCGACCGGCCCCGACGGCCCGGTGCTGCGCTGCGTGGCGACCGACGGCCACCGGCTCGCCCGCATCGACGCCGGGTTGCCCGAGGGGGCGGAGGGCCTCCCCGGCGTCATCGTGCCGCGCAAGACCGTCGGGGAGCTCCGCAAGCTCCTCGACGACGACGAGGCGAAGATCGCGGTGTCGGTGAGCGAGACCAAGGTCCGCTTCGCGACGCCCGAGGTCTCGCTGACCTCGAAGGTCATCGACGGCACCTTCCCCGACTACGCCCGCGTCATCCCGCTCGGCAACACCAAGCGCCTAGAGGTCGATGCCGCCGAGTTCGCCCAGGCCGTCGACCGCGTCGCCACGGTGTCCTCCGAGCGCAGCCGGGCGGTGAAGATGGCGCTCGAGGAGGACCGCCTCGTCCTCTCGGTCAACGCGCCCGACAGCGGGGCCGCCGACGAGGAGCTCGCCGTCGCCTACAGCGACGAGCGCCTCGAGATCGGCTTCAACGCCAAGTACCTCCAGGAGATCGCCAGCCAGGTCGATCGCGAGAACGCGGTCTTCCTCTTCAACTCGGCCGGCGATCCGACGCTGATGCGCGAGGGCAACGACGAGTCCGCGGTCTACGTCGTGATGCCGATGCGGGTCTGAGCTGCTCGCGGTCACGAGGCTCTCCCTCTCCCATTTCCGCTCGCATCGCGGCGCGCGGCTGGAGCTCGACGGCCGCCCGGTCGCGGTCTTCGGCCCGAACGGCGCGGGCAAGACCAACCTGATCGAGGCGGTGTCGCTGTTCTCGCCGGGCCGCGGGCTGCGGGGGGCGCCGGCCGACGAGCTCGCCCGCCGGCCGGAGGCGATCGGCTGGAAGGTCGCGGCCGAGTTCGCGGCGCCCGACGGCGGCCACGAGGCGGCGACGTGGAGCGAGGGCGCGGGGCGGCGGGTCGAGATCGACGGCAAGGCGGCGAGCCAGACCGCGCTCGGGGGCATCGCCCGCATCCTGTGGCTGACCCCGGCGATGGACCGCCTGTGGGTCGAGGGGGCGTCCGAGCGCCGGCGCTTCCTCGACCGGATCACCCTCAGCCTCGTCCCCGACCACGGCGAGGTCGCGAGCGCCTACGACCGGGCGTTGCGCGAGAGGAACCGCCTGATCCGCGACGACGTCCGCGACGCCGGCTGGTTCGACGCGCTCGAGGCCCGCATGGCCGGGGAGGGCGCCCGCCTCGGGCAGAACCGCGCCATCGCCCTGTCGCGTCTCGCCGCGGCCGAGGTCGAGGGGCCGTTCCCGGTGGCGACGCTGGCGCTCGAAGGGGAGGGGCCGCGCGACGCGGCGGGGCTCCGCGACGCCCTCCGCGCCGGCCGCGGCCGCGACCGGGCCGCCGGGCGGACGCTCGTCGGGCCCCACCGCGACGACCTCGGCGCGGTCTATGCCGCCAAGGGCGTGCCGGCGCGGCTCTCCTCGACCGGGGAGCAGAAGGCGCTCCTCGTCAGCCTCGTCCTCGCCAACGCCCGGGCGGTGGCGGCCGACTTCGGCGCCGCGCCGATCCTGCTCCTCGACGAGATCACCGCCCATCTCGACGAGGCCCGCCGCGGCGCGCTCTTCGCGGCGATCGCCGGGCTCGGCGCCCAGGCGTTCATGACCGGCACCGGTCCCGAGCTCTTCGAGGGCATCGACGCCGCCCGGCTTCTGGTCGAGGATGCGGGAGGGGAAAGCCGGGTGACCGGCGTCCCCGCCTGACGACGGCCCGCTGACGCTGCCCGCGCCTCGGGAGACCTCCGCAAGACCGCGGACCGGCGCCGATCGGCCGGGGAATCGCGCGCCGTCTCGCGCGCGAGCAACTACTTAAGTGTCTGATATTGCTGGATTACCCTCCGCTCGTTAACCCTCTGGAAAGGTGCGAAACTCGGGGGAGAG
>CAZEGY010000383.1:0-3330 GCA_964511815.1 uncultured Rhodovulum sp. | reverse complement strand
GGGACACCGCGCCGCCTCCCCCCCTCCCGGCGGGGGCCTCCGCCAGCAACCATCGGTTTTCCCATGTCCGCGTCCCCCGGAATGGCACGCATCGCCATCGTCATCGGCCTGCTCGGCATGGTCGGCCCGTTCGCGATCGACATGTACCTGCCGGCGCTGCCCCTCGTCGCCGCCGAGCTCGGCGCGTCGCCGCAGGCGGTGCAGTTCACGCTGTCGGCGTTCTTCGCGGCGTTCGGCCTGTCGCAGCTCTTCTACGGGCCGCTCTCCGACCGGATGGGGCGCAAGCCGCCGCTCTACATCGGCGTCGGCATCTTCCTCGTCGGCACCCTCGCCTGCGCGCTCGCCCCGACGACGGGCGCGCTCATCGCCGCGCGCTTCGTCCAGGGGCTCGGCGCGGCGACGGTGATGGTGGTGCCCCGCGCGATCATCCGCGACCTCCACACCGGCCCGGCGGCGACCCGGCTGATGGCGACGGTGATGCTCGTCATCTCGATCTCGCCGATGCTCGCGCCCCTCGCCGGCAGCGGCGTCCTCGCCATCGCCGGCTGGCGGTGGATCTTCGGGGCGCTCGCCATCCTCGGGCTGCTCAGCCTCGCGCTCACCGCCTTCGTCCTGCCCGAGACCCTGCCCCGCGAGCGGCGGGCGGGCACGAGCCTCGGCGCACTCCGGCGCGGGACGCGGCGGCTCCTCGGCGACGGCGAATTCATGGGGCTTACCCTCATCGGCGGCTTCTCGATGGCGAGCTTCTTCATCTTCATCGCCAGCGCGGCCTTCGTCTACACCGAGGAGTTCGGCCTGTCGCCGACCGGGTTCTCGATCGCCTTCGCGATCAACGCCGTCGGCTTCTTCGGCGCCTCGCAGACCGCGGCGAGCCTCGGCGAGCGCTTCGGCATGGCGCGGATGGTGCTCGTCGCCGTCGCGAGCTTCACCGCGATCGTGACCGCCCTCCTCCTCGTCGCCCTCGCCGGGTTGGCGACCCTGCCGGTCATCGTCGCCATGCTGTTTCTCGGCAACGCCTGCCTCGGCGTCGTCATGCCGACGACGGCGGTGATGGCCCTCGACCCGCACCCCGACATCGCCGGGCTCGCCTCGTCGCTCGGCGGCACGCTCCAGATGCTCGTCGGCGGCGCGATGATCGCCCTCGCCGGGCCGTTCTTCGACGGCACCGCGACGCCGATGGTCGCGGCGATCGCCGCCGCCGGGTGGCTCGCCCTCGCCGCGGCGGTGCTGACCCGCCGCCGGGAGCTGCGCCGGGGCCTGCCGGCGGCGTGAGCGTCTGGCGCGTGACGGGCTTGCGCGGGGCGGCGCTCTCGCGCAAGACGCACCCCGGGGAGGACGGCGCGCGATGATCCCGCACGACAGGCTCGACCAGATCCGCGCGCGCTTCGAGTATCTCGAGGCGCGCCTCAACGAGGGCGCCGCCGTCGCCGACCTCGCCGCGCTCTCGCGCGAGTACGCCGGGCTGAAGCCCGTCGTCGAGGAGATCGCCCGCTACCGCGCCCTCCTCGCCGACCGCGACGAGGCCGACCGCCTCCGCGCCGACCCCGAGATGCGCGAACTCGCCGACGAGGAGCTCGCGCGCATCGCCGCCGAGCTCCCCGAGGCCGAGCGCGCGCTCCAGGTGGCGCTCCTGCCGAAGGACGAGGCCGACGACCGCTCGGCGATCCTCGAGGTCCGCGCCGGCACCGGCGGCGAGGAGGCCGCCCTCTTCGCCGCCGACCTCGCGCGGATGTACCAGCGCCTCGCCGAGGCCCGCGGCTGGCGCTGGGAGGTGGTCGAAGCGACGCCGACCGAGCTCGGCGGCGTCCGCGAGCTCGTCGCCGAGGTGACCGGCAAGGGGGTCTTCGCCGCGCTCAAGTTCGAATCGGGGGTCCACCGCGTCCAGCGCGTGCCCGAGACCGAATCGGGCGGGCGCATCCACACCTCCGCGGCGACGGTCGCCGTGCTCCCCGAGGCCGAGGACGTCGACATCGACATCCCGCCCGGGGACATCCGCATCGACACCATGCGCGCGTCGGGCGCCGGCGGGCAGCACGTCAACACCACCGACTCGGCGGTCCGGATCACCCACATCCCCACCGGGATCGTGGTGACGAGCTCGGAGAAGTCCCAGCACCAGAACCGCGCCCGCGCCATGCAGGTGCTGCGCGCCCGCCTCTACGACCTCGAGCGCCAGAAGCGCGACGCCGCCCGCGCCGCCGACCGCAAGGGACAGGTCGGCTCGGGCGACCGCTCCGAGCGCATCCGCACCTACAACTTCCCGCAGGGCCGGCTCACCGACCACCGCATCGGCCTCACCCTCTACAAGCTCGACCAGGTGATGCAGGGCGACCTCGGCGAGGTGATCGCCGCCCTCGCCACCGCCGACCAGGCGGCGCGGCTCGCCGATCTCGACGGATGACCACCGTCCGCGACGCCCTCGCCGCCGCCACGGCCGAGCTCAGGGAGAGCGGCGTCCCCGACCCGGCCCGCGACGCGCGCCGGCTGATGGCCGCCGCCCTGATCGTCGAGCCCGACCGCCTGACCCTGCACGTCGACGACGCGCTCTCGGCGTTCGACGCCGAGGACTTCGACCGCATGGTCGCCGAGCGGTGCCTGCGCCGGCCGGTCGCCCAGATCGTCGGGCACCGCGCCTTCTGCGGCCTCGACCTCGCCATCGACGACCGGGTGCTCGATCCGCGCCCCGAGACCGAGACCCTCGTCTTCGCCGCGCTCGACGGTCCCGAGCCGGCGCGCATCCTCGACCTCGGCACCGGCAGCGGCGCCATCCTGCTCGCACTCCTCTCGGCATGGCCCGCAGCGCGCGGGCTCGGGACCGACGTCGATGGCCGCGCCCTCGCGGTGGCGCGCGCCAACGCCGAACGGCTCGGGCTCGACCGCCGCGCGGCGTTCGTCCGCCGCGACTGGTGGCGGGACGTCGACGGCGCCTTCGACCTCGTCGTCTCGAACCCGCCCTATATCTCCGAGGCCGAGTTCGCGACCCTCGACCGCGACGTCCGCGACTGGGAGCCGCGCCACGCGCTGACCCCCGGCCCGACCGGGCTCGAGGCCTACGCCGCCATCGCCGCCGGCCTCGGGCCCCGCCTCGCGCCGGGCGGCCGGGCGCTCCTCGAGATCGGCCCGACCCAGGCCGCGGCGGTCGCGGGCCTCTTCGCGGCCACGGGCTTCCCCGGCGCCCGCGTCCACCGCGACCTCGACGGCCGCGACCGGGTGGTCGAGATCGGCCGCTGAGATCGGCCGCTGACGGTGCGACAACGGACGTCCAGTCTCCACCCGGCCTCCCGTTTCCGCTTGCGATGGCCGGAAAGATGCCTATATGCTGTTCTCGAT
>CAZEGY010000382.1:0-3337 GCA_964511815.1 uncultured Rhodovulum sp. | reverse complement strand
CCCTCGAGGACGTTCACCACCTGCTCGTGGGGGTGGGCGTGCTCGGGCACCGCCGCGCCCTCGTCGATCCGCCACCACGCGAAGGTCATGCCGTCCGAGTGGACGAAGCGGCCGTGGAAGCCCGGAAAGACCTCCCGCTCGGGCATCTCGGGGAGCTTGTGGCGCATGGGGGTCCTTCCTTTTCCGTCAGTAGCCTTGGAAGATCATGTCGAGGGCGCGCGTCACGTCGTCCGATCGGCCGGAAAGGTTCGCAACGGGAGACCTCAGCGTAGCGGCGGGCACCGACGCCATGAACTGCGTCATCAGATAGTGCCTCTCGCCTTCGATATCGAAGCCGGGGTTCAGGAATCGCGCCGGAGTGGGCGCCACGCCTTCGGGCAGGACCGGCACGACGATCCGGGTGTTGAGCCCGCCGAGGAGGTCCGTCTGCACGTCGAGCAGGTATCCCGGGCTCCCGGGATTCGGATAGAGGTCGTGCCGCGCCATTCAGAACTGGCGATACTTGGCGAGCGGCAAGCCGTTCTTTTCCACCCAGGCGTTCGAGCTCGCGATCGCCTCGGCGTTCTCGCGGAGCCACGCCTCGGCCTTGGCGGCGCGCACGGCCTCGCGGACGCCGGCCTCGGCCGCGCGGCTGGCGTTGACGCCGAGCGCCTTCGCCTCCTCGATCAGGTCGGGGTCGATCGACAGGTTCGTCGCCTTGCGGATCTTCGAACGGGCGTTCATCGCGGGGGCTCCCTCTGGATGCGCACGGATCATGCGCATCGTCCGCCCCCGCGTCAACGTCAGGCGGCGCTGCCGCCGACCGTCAGACCGCCGATCAGGATCGTCGGCAGGCCGACCCCCACCGGCACCCACTGGCCGTTCTTGCCGCAGTTGCCCATGCCGGGATCGAGGGCCATGTCGTTGGCGATCGCCCGGATCTGCTTCAGCGCCGTCGCGCCGTCGCCGATCAGCGTCGCGCCCTTGACCGGGGCGCCGACGCGGCCGTCCTTCACCCGGTAGGCCTCGGTGCAGGAAAAGACGAACTTGCCGTTGGTGATGTCGACCTGCCCGCCGCCGAAGCCGACGGCGTAGATGCCGTCCTTGAGCCCGGCGAGCACCTCGGCGGGCGCGGCGTCGCCGCCGAGCATGTAGGTGTTGGTCATCCGCGGCATCGGCGCGTGGGCGTAGCTCTGGCGGCGGCCGTTGCCGGTCGGGGCGACGCCCATCAGCCGGGCGTTCTGGCGGTCCTGCATGTAGCCGACGAGGATGCCGTCCTCGATCAGCACCGTGCGCCCCGAGGGCGTGCCCTCGTCGTCGAAGCTCAGCGAGCCGCGCCGGTCGGGGATGGTGCCGTCGTCGACGACGGTGACCCCCGGCGCGGCGATCCGCTGGCCCATCAGGCCGGCGAAGGCCGAGGTCTGCTTGCGGTTGAAGTCGCCCTCGAGGCCGTGGCCGATCGCCTCGTGCAGCAGGATGCCGGGCCAGCCCGGCCCGAGGACCACGTCCATGACCCCGGCCGGCGCGGGCTCGGCGGCGAGGTTGACGACCGCGATGCGCAGCGCCTCGCGGGCGACGCCTTTCCAGTGGTCCGTCCCCATCAGCGGCGCGAGGCCGTAGCGCCCGCCGCCGCCGGCCGAGCCCGATTCGCGCCGGCCGTTCTCCTCGACGATCACCGAGACGTTGAGCCGCACCATCGGCCGCGCCTCGGCGACGCGGGTGCCTTCGGGGCGGAGGATCTCGACCTCCTGCATCGAGGCGGCGAGGCTCGCCGACACCTGAACGACGCGCGGGTCGAGCTCGCGGACGAAGGCGTCGATCTCGCGCAGCATCTCGACCTTCACCGCGAACTCGGCGTCGTCGAAGGGGTCGCGGTCGGTGTAGAGGCGCTGGTTGGTCGGCTTCGGCGGCGCCGCGAGGGTGCCGCCGCCGGCGCCGACGGCGAGGCGCGCGGTCTCGGCGGCGCGGCGGAGCGCGGCCTCCGAGATCTCGGTCGAATGGGCATAGCCCGCGGTCTCGCCGCGGACGGCGCGCAGGCCGAAGCCCTCGGCGGCGTCGTAGCTCGCGTTCTTGAGGCGCCCGTCGTCGAAGACGAGCGATTCCCCGCGCCGGCGCTCGAGGAACAGCTCGCCGTCGTCGGCGCCGGCCGTGGCCTCGCGCAGCACGGCGAGGGCGCGGGCTTCGTCGACGGCTTCCTCGAAGGGGCGGAAGCGGGGAGAGTTCTGCATGGATCGGTCTCCGGGGAGGGCCGCCCGCGGCGGGGTGCCCGACAATGGTACGATGCGGCGCACCCGCGTCTTGTTCTTCCGATCCTAATATGGTTGATCTGGCCGCAGCTACAACACGCCTGCCCGGAGAGACGCCGCCAGAGCGCGCGGGCCGCAGCGAGGACGGAAGGACGCAATGAAGATCAACCGGATCGGCATCGGCCTTGGCCTGCTTTCGTCCTTCCTCGCCGCCGCGGCGTGGGCGCAGACGGCCGGCGAGCCCCAGGATCTGCCGCTCGTCGGCATCCCGACCCCGGGCGGCGTCAACTACCAGCCGGCGGTGACCGAGGTCGCCCACGACGTCCACTGGCTGTCGCACGTGGTCCACGGGATCATGGCCGTCATCGTGCTCCTCGTCGTCGTGCTGATCGCGATCGTCGTCCTGCGCTTCGGCAAGAGCCGCAACCCGACCCCGGCCCGGTGGACGCACAACACCAAGATCGAGATCGCCTGGACGCTGATCCCCGTCGTCGTCCTGATCTTCATCGGCTCGTTCTCGCTGCCGATCCTGTTCAAGCAGCTCGAGGTGCCGCCCTCCGATCTCACGATCAAGGCGACCGGCAACCAGTGGTACTGGTCCTACGACTACCCGGCCAACGAGTTCGCCTTCGACGCGCTCATGCTTCCGAGCGAGGATCTCGAGGCCTACGGCTACCCGCCGGAGGCGCACCTGCTCGCCACCGACACCGCGATCGTCGTCCCGGTCGGCAAGGTCGTCCACCTGCTCGTCACCGGCGCCGACGTCATCCACTCGTGGGCGATGCCGTCCTTCGGCGTGAAGATCGACGCCGTCCCCGGCCGCCTCAACGAGACCTGGTTCCGGGTCGAGCGCGAGGGCGTCTACTTCGGCCAGTGCTCGGAGCTCTGCGGCCGCAACCACAGCTACATGCCGATCACCGTCAAGGCGGTCAGCCAGGAGGCCTACGACGCCTGGCTCGACTGGGCGATCGACGAGTACGGGGGCACCCGCCCCGAGGAGGCGACCCCGGCCGCCGCCGAGGTTCCCGCCGGCGGCGCCGCCGCCGCCGAGCCGCCGGCCGCCGAGGAGCCCGCTGCCGCCGAGGAGCCGGCCGCCGCCGAGGAGCCCGCCG
>CAZEGY010000381.1:0-3341 GCA_964511815.1 uncultured Rhodovulum sp. | reverse complement strand
GCGGCGGTTCGGCGCGGGCGGGCACGCGCCGGGCGAAGCGTCGGCGGTGCGCGCCGCCGGCGTCATCCGCCGTTCGACGTCCCGCGCAGGTCGTCGATGAGCTCCTCGATCGCGGCGCGCTGGTCGTCGATCGTCGCGGCGTAGGCGTCGAGCGCCGGGCCGGCGGCGGGCACCGCCGCGGCGATCTCGGCCTCGAAGCGGTAGGCGGCGAAGGCGAGGAGGGCGAGCGCGAGCGCGAGGACGAAGCCGTGCAGGAAGCGGCTCCGCGGCGCCGGCGGCGCCGGCTCGGGGTCGACGCGCGGCGCCTGGAGGTCGAGGCGCGGCGCCGGCCGGAGCAGGGCCTCCGGCACCGGCGCCGGGCGGGCGACGCTCGGCCGCTCCGCGGGCTTGGTCGGCAGCTCGCGCTGGAGGGGCGTCACCGTGCCGCCCTTCGGCGCGGCCGGCGCCTCGCCGGCGGCGGGCGCGCGGGCCGGGGTCGGCACCACCCGCAGCGGCTCGACCGGCCGCGGGCGCGGGGAGGCGTCGCCGGTGGCCGGGGGATGGGCCGGCGCCGCCACCGGGCGCGGGCGCCAGTTCTCGAGGCGGGTCAGGATCTGCTCCTCGCTCGCCGGCGCCCCGGCGGCGCCGCGGACGAACCAGCGCGTGTGGCAGGCGCTGCACTGGACGTGACGCCCGGCCGCGGGGACCATCCCCTCGGGGGTCTCGTAGGCGGTGCCGCAGGTCGGGCAGATCAGGCGCATCGGGGCCTCGTCGCGGGCCGCGGGACGCGGCGGAATCGGGTCTCCGTTCTAACGGGGGGCCGGCGGTATTCCAAGCGCCGGGCCGAGCGGCGGCGCGGGCGGATGCGTGGGCGGCCGGCCGGGCGGCGGGCCGTTGTTGCGCCGCCCCGCGGGGCCTGTATAACTCGCGCGGCAGTCGGGGAGAGGACCGGATTGATCGACTTCGAGGACGCGAGCTTCAGCCATGGACAGCGGACCGTGCTCGAAGGCGTCACGCTCGCGCTCGGGCCGGGGTCGTTCCAGATCCTGCTCGGACCCTCCGGGGCCGGCAAGACGACCTTCGTCCGGCTGTGCTGGCTCGATCTCGCGCCGACGGCCGGGCAGGTGCGCTTCTTCGGACGCCCGGTGCGGCCGGGCGACCGCGACACCGTCGCCGACGTGCGGCGGCGCATCGGCGTCCTGAAGCAGGACGCGGTGTTTCTCGACCACCTGCCGCTGATCGAGAACATCGCCCTGCCGCTGCGCGCCTGCGGCATCGCCCGCGACGTCCGCGCCGCCGACCTCGAGGCGCTGCTCGACTGGGTCGAGCTCGGCGACCGCGCCCTCGCGCGGCCGGCGAGCCTGACCGCGGGCGAGCGCCAGCGGGCGGCGCTGGCCCGGGCGGTGATCCTGAGCCCCGAGGTCATCCTCGCCGACGAGCCGACGGGCAGCGTCGACTGGGAGACCGCGCTCGGGCTCGTCGACCTGCTCGTCGAGCTGAACCGCATGGGCAAGACCGTGCTTCTCGCCACCCACGACCCCAACCTCGTCGAGGTCGTCGGCGGGCGGGTGCCGCTCAGGGTGCTCCGCCTCGCCGGGCACCGGATCGAGGTGCTGGAGGCGGCGGCGTGATCGCGCGCCTCGCCACGGCGGTCGGCGCCTATCTCCGCGGCGCCGGCGGGCCGGACCGGATGGTGCCGCGCGAGACCCAGGCGCTCGCGACCGTCGCCTTCCTCGCGACCCTCGTCGCCTTCGGGGCGGTGCTCGCCATCGCCCTCGCCGTCGCCGCGACCCGCCTCGCCGAGGGCTGGGAGGACGAGCTCGCCAACGCCGCGACGCTGCAGATCTTCGCGCCCGAGGACGAGATCGAGGCCCAGGCCCGCGCCGCCCTCGACGTGCTCCGCGACACCGCCGGCGTCGTCTCGGTGCGCATGGTCGACCTCGGCGAGCAGGAGCGGCTGCTCGCGCCGTGGCTCGGCCCCGACATCCCGGTCGAGATCCTGCCGCTGCCGCTCCTCGTCGAGGTCGAGACCGACCGCGCCCTCCTCGACGAGGCCGGGCTCCTCGTCCGCCTCCGGGCCGAGGCGCCGGGGGCGGTCTTCGACGACCACGCCGCCTGGCGCGCGCCGCTGGTCGCGACCGCCGAGCGGCTGCGCAACGGCGCCCTCGCCGCCCTCGTCTTCGCCGCGGTGACGCTCGCCGCGGTGCTGGCGCTCGCCGCGCAGGCGGCGGTGGCGGCGAACGGGCCGGTGGTCGAGACCCTGCGCCTCGTCGGCGCCGCGGACGGCTTCATCAGCCGCGCCTTCACCCGCCGGGCGACGCTGCGCGCGGCAGGCGGCGCCGCGCTCGGGACGGCGGCGGCGATGGCGGTGCTCGCGGTGCTGCCGCCGGCGAGCGGGCGGAGCTTCTTCCCCGTCGGCATCCGCCTCGACGGCTGGCACTGGGCGCTGCCGCTCGTCGTGCCGCCGGCCGCGGCGCTCATCGCCTGGGCCGCGAGCCGCGCGACGACGCGGCGGCGGCTGCGGGCGTGGAGCTGAGGCGATGCGGCTCGTGCGCTCCATCGTCTTCGAGGCGCTCGTCTACCTGACGATGGCGGTCCTCGGCATCCTCGGGGCGCCGTTCGCGCTCTGGTCGGTGAACGGCGCCTACGCGGTCTGCCGGCTCTACGCGCGGGTGGTGTTCTTCCTGCTGCGCGTGATCGTCGGCCTGCGGGTGGAGGTGCGCGGGCCGGTGCCGACCGGCGAGGTGCTGGTGGCGGCGAAGCACCAGTCGTTCCTCGACATCCTGATGATCTTCGAGGCGCTGCCGCGGGCGAAGTTCATCATGAAGAAGGAGCTGAAGTGGGCGCCGTTCATCGGGCTCTACGCGCTCCGCATCGGCTCGACGCCGGTGGCGCGCGGCGAGCGCGGCAAGGCGATGAAGGCGATGGTCGAGCACGCCGGCCGCACCACCGAGGCGCGCCAGCTCGTCATCTATCCGCAGGGGACGCGGGTCGCGCCGGGGGCGCGACCGCCGTTCAAGGTCGGGGCCGGGGTGCTCTACGAGCGCTCGGGCGAGCCCTGCGTGCCGGCGGCGACCAACGCCGGGGTGTTCTGGGGGCGGCGGAAGCTCCTGAAGCGCCCGGGGCTGGCGGTGGTCGAGTTCCTGCCGGAGATCCCGTCGGGGCTCGCCGTGCCGGAGTTCATGGCGCGGATGGAGAACGCCGTCGAGGACGCCTCCGACGCGCTGATGCGCGAGGCGGGGTTCGAGCCCGGGGCCCGGGCGGAGAAGGTGCCGGGCGACTACTCCGCCCGCGAGCGGGTGCGGACCGCCGGGTAGCGGGCCGGGGTCTGTCGCACGGGGTTGCGCACGCGTGCGACGTTG
>CAZEGY010000380.1:0-3366 GCA_964511815.1 uncultured Rhodovulum sp. | reverse complement strand
GCGATCTCCGCCGGCGCCTTCGCCCCGATGTCGGCGCCGATCGGCGCGTGGATGCGCGCGACCGCGGCGTCGTCGAAGCCCGCCTCGGTCAGCCGCGCCGCGCGCTTGGCGTGGGTGCGCGTCGAGCCGAGGCAGCCGAGGTAGAAGACCGGGGAGGCGAGCGCCGCGCGGATCGCCGGGTCGTCGAGCTTCGGGTCGTGGGTGAGGGTGACGACCGCGGTGCGGGTGTCGAGCCCGAAGGCGTCGAGGGCGGCGTCGGGCCAGTCGTGGACGAGCCGCGCCCCGGGGAAGCGGGCCGGGGTCGCGAACGCCTCGCGCGGATCGACGACGAGGACGTCGTAGCCGGCGAGCGCCGCCATCGGCACCAGCGCCTGGGCGATGTGCACCGCGCCCACCACCGCCATGCGCAGCGGCGGGTTGTGGGTGCCGAGGAACCACTCCCCGGCGAAGCCGGCGTGGTCGGCGGCGAGCGCCGCCGCCGCCTCGGGCCAGAGCGGGTCACCGGGGCCCGCGACGAGGCGGCGCTCCCACGCCCCGGGCAGGACCGCGAGGACCGCCGGCGTCCGCGCGGCGCGCGCGGCGACGAGCTCGGCGAGGAGGTCGACGGGAATGCCGCGGCCGACGCCGACGGGCTCGACGAGCACCCGGATGCGCCCGCCGCAGGCGAGGCCGACGGCGAAGGCCTCGGCGTCGCTGACGCCGTACTCGAGGATGCGCGGCTCGCCGTCGTCGAGGGCCTCGAGCGCCTCGGCGACGACCGCGCCCTCGACGCAGCCCCCCGAGACCGAGCCGACGATCTCCGCCTCGCCGCTGATCGCGAGCTGCGCTCCGACCGGGCGCGGCGCCGACCCCCAGGTCTCGATCACCGTCGCGAGCCCGGCGCGTCCGCCGGCCTCCACCCACGCGAGCGCCGCCTCGGGGATCTGGTCGTGCGCCGCTGTCGCCATCGTCGTCGTCTCCTTCGCGCTCCGCGAGATATATGCGGGCCGCGGGACGAGGCAAATGCCCGATCGGCCGTCTTTCCTTCGCCGCGGGAGCCGCTACTGTCGGCACCCGGTGGCGCGGGGACGAAAGGGCGTGCGATGACCACGGAAGCGACGGTGCGGGCGGGCGCGGTCCGGCGCGGCGACGCCGGCGGCGCCGTCGACCGCGTGCGCCTCGACTACCGCGACCGCTTCGTGCGGCGGCGGCGGCTGGCGACCGCGGGCGGCCTCGCCGTCGTCGTCGACCTCGCCGAGACCGTCTCGCTCGACGACGGCGACGCGCTCGTCCTCGACGACGGCCGCCTCGTCGCGGTCGAGGCCGCCCCCGAACCGCTGGTCGAGGCCCGCCCCGGCCCGGACGCGCCCCCGGGCACGCTCGCGCGCCTCGCCTGGCACGTCGGCAACCGCCACACCCCGGCCGAGGTGCGCCTGGACTGCATCGTCGTCCAGCGCGACCACGTCATCGAGGACATGCTCCGCCACCTCGGCGCCGAGCTCCGCCCGCTCGACGCCCCCTTCCGCCCCGAAGGCGGCGCCTACGGCCACGGCCGAACCCACGGCCACCACCACGGCGGCGCCGGCGACGACCCCCACGGTCACGACGACGCGCCCCATCACGGGCACCACCACGGGCACCCCCACGAGTGACCCCGCTCCAGATCCTCGCCGCCTGGTTCTCTCCCGGCTACCCGGTCGGCGCCTACAGCTACTCCCACGGCCTCGAATGGGCGGTCGAGGCCGGCGACGTCACCGATCCCGCCTCCCTCGCCGCGTGGATCGCCGACGTCGTCGCCCACGGTGCCGGCCGCAGCGACGCGATCCTCCTCGCCCACGCCATGCTGACCGACGATCCCGGCCCCCTCGCCGAGCTCGCCGAAGCCCTCGCGCCCTCGTCCGAGCGCCACCTCGAGACGATGGCCCAGGGCGCGGCCTTCGCCCGCACCACCACCGCCGCCTACGGCATCGACGTCCCGCCGATGGCCTACCCGGTCGCCGTCGGCCACGCCGCCCGCCGCCTCGGCCTGCCGGCCGACGCGACGGTGACGCTCGCGCTCCAGGCCTTCGCCGCCAACCTCGTCTCGGCCGGCGTGCGCCTCGTCCCCGTCGGCCAGACCGACGGCCAGCGCATCCTCGCCGGCCTCCTGCCGCTCGTCGCCCGCGTCGCCGACGCGGCGCGGACGGCACCCCTCGCCGCCCTCGGCGGCCTCGCCCAGCGCAGCGACCTCGCGGCGATGCGCCACGAGACCCAGTACACCCGTCTCTACCGCTCCTGAGCGAGTGGGCCTCCCGGGGATTGCCGTCGGACGAAAGCGGGCCATATGGCCGCCCCGGCGCCGCCCCGGCACGGGTGGGCGGCCAAGTCGACACCAGAGGACGACGATGGACAAGACACCGAAGCTCTTCACGCCGCTCGACGCGGGCGCCCTTCACCTGAAGAACCGCGTGGTGATGGCGCCGCTCACCCGCAACCGCGCGCTCCGGGACGGCGACGTGCCCGCGCCGCTCGCCGTCGACTACTACCGCCAGCGCGCCGGCAACGGCCTCATCGTCACCGAGGGCACCCAGATCAGCCCGACCGGCCAAGGCTACGTCTGGACCCCCGGCATCTACAGCGACGCCCAGCTCGCCGGCTGGCGGGCGGTCACCGACGCCGTCCACGCCGCCGGCGGCACCATCGTCGCCCAGATCTGGCACGTCGGCCGGGTCTCGCACGTCACGCTCCAGCCGGGCGGCGCCGCCCCCGTCGGCCCCTCGGCCCTCCGCGCCGAGACCCGCACCTTCGACGGCACGAACTTCACCCCGGTCTCCGAGCCCCGCGCCCTCGACCTCGCCGAGATCCCCGGCATCGTCGCCGACTACGCCCGGGCCGCCCGCAACGCCCGCGAGGCCGGCTTCGACGGCATCGAGATCCACGGCGCCAACGGCTATCTCGTCGACCAGTTCATGCGCCCCTCGGCCAACACCCGCACCGACGCCTACGGCGGCTCGGTCGAGAACCGCACCCGCTTCGTCGAGGAGGTCGTCGCCGCCACCGCCGAGGCGATCGGCGGCGACCGCGTCGGCATCCGCCTCAGCCCGTTCTCCCCGGCCAACGGCGTCGTCGTCGACGAGACCGCGCCCGAGACCTTCGCCCGCGCCATCGAGCGCATCGCCCCCTACGGCCTCGCCTTCCTCCACATGGTCGAGGGCGCGACCGGCGGCCCGCGCACCCTCCCCGACGGCACCCCCATCGCGGCCTCGATCGACGCCCTCCGCGCCCTCTTCCCCGGCGCCTACATCGCCAACAACGGCTACGACCGCGCCATGGCGATCGAGGCCGTCGAGTCGGGCCGCGCCGACGCCGTCGCCTTCGGCAAGCTCGCCCTCGCCAACCCCGACCTCG
>CAZEGY010000379.1:0-3374 GCA_964511815.1 uncultured Rhodovulum sp. | reverse complement strand
TTCACCCGCCTGCGCCTCCTCGGCTTCAAGAGCTTCGTCGACCCGACCGAGCTCGTCATCCAGACGGGCCTGACCGGCGTCGTCGGGCCGAACGGCTGCGGCAAGTCGAACCTGCTCGAGGCGCTGCGCTGGGTGATGGGCGAGAACCGCCCGACGGCGATGCGCGGCGACGGCATGGAGGACGTGATCTTCGCCGGCTCGGGCTCGCGCCCGGCGCGCAACTACGCCGAGGTGACGCTGACCGTCGACAACCGCGACCGCCGCGCCCCGGCGGGCTTCAACGACGAGGACGACTTCGCCATCGTCCGCCGCATCACCCGCGACGCCGGCTCGGCCTACAAGGTCGCCGGCAAGGAGGCCCGCGCCCGCGACGTCGCCATGCTCTTCGCCGACGCCTCGACCGGCGCCCAGTCGCCCGCCCTCGTCCGCCAGGGCCAGATCTCCGAGCTCATCAACGCGCGGCCGAAGGCCCGCCGCCGCATCCTCGAGGAGGCGGCCGGCATCTCCGGCCTCTACCAGCGCCGCCACGAGGCCGAGCTCAAGCTCCGCGCCACCGAAACCAACCTCGCCCGCGTCGCCGACGTGCTCGAGGCCCTCGACACCCAGCTCGCCAGTCTCGCCCGCCAGGCCCGCCAGGCCCAGCGCTACCGCGAGATCGCCGAGGCGCTGCGCCGCGCCGAGGGCCTCCTCGTCTGGCGCCTGTGGCACGACGCCGAGGCCGCCCGCGCCGCCGCCGCCGCGACGCTGACCGAGGCGACCCGCGCCGCCGGCCAGGCCCAGGCCGCCGCCGCCGAGGCCGCCCGTCTCCGCGAGGCTGCGGAAACCGACCTCCCCGCCCTCCGCGACGAGGACGCCATCGCCGGCGCCCTCCTCCAGCGCCTGACGCTGGAGCGCGACCGCCTCGACGCCGAGGTCGCCGCCGCCCGCCGCGAGATCGCCGGCCTCGAGGCGCAACGCACCCAGCTCGCCACCGACCGCGACCGCGAGGCCGCCCTCGACCGCGACGCCGAGGCCACCGGCCGCCGCCTCGCCGAGGAGCGGGCGGCCCTCGCCGCGGAGAACGCCGGCCACGCCGACGCGCTCGCCGAGGCCCGCGCCGTCGCCGAGGCCGCCTCCGAGGCCCTCGTCGCCGTCGAGACCGCCTTCTCCGCGCGCGCCGAGGCCGCCGCCCGCCTCGTCGCCGAGCACCAGTCGGCCGACCGCCTCCTCGCCGACGCCCGCCGCCGCGCCGCCGAGCTCGCCCGCGCCCTCGAGGCCGCCGAGACCGCCCTCGCCACCGCCTCCCGCGAGATCGAGGCCGCCACCGCGGCCCGCGCCACCGCCGCCGAGGCCGCCGAGGCCGCCGCCGAGGAGCAGGCCGTCGCCGAGGAGCGCCTCGCCACCGCCGAGGACGCCTCCGCCGAGGCCCGCGCCGCCGACGGCACCGCCCGCGGCCGCCTCGCCGAGGCCGAGGGCGCCGCCAAGGCCGTCGCCGCCGAGGCCGCCGGCCTCGAGCGCCTGCTCGCCAGGGGGGGCGCCGACAGCGAGGGCGGCCAGCCAGTGCTCGACGCCCTGACCGTCGCCCCCGGCTACGAGGCCGCGCTCGGCGCCGCCCTCGCCGACGACCTCTCGCTGCCGCTCGCCGGCGACGGCGACCCGACCGGCTGGCGCACCCTCGCCGCCCTCGCCGCCGCGCCGCTCCCGGGCGAGGCCCTCGCCCCCCACGTCACCGCGCCGCCGGCGCTCGCCCGCCGCCTCGCCGCCATCGCCGTCGTCGACCCCGAGGACGGCCCGCGCCTCCAGGCGTCGCTGGCGCCGGGCCAGCGCCTCGTCTCGCGCGCCGGCGACCTCTGGCGCTGGGACGGCCTCACCGTCGCCGCCGGCGCCGCTCCCTCCGCCGCCGCCCTCCGCCTCCAGCAGCGCAACCGCCTCGCCGAGCTCCGCACCGCCGGCGAGGCCGCCGACGCCGCCCGCGACGCCGCCCGCGCCGAGGCCGCCGCGCTGGCGCAACGCCAGTCCGCGGCCGCCGCCGCCGAGCAGGCCGCCCGCGCCGCCCGCAAGGCCGCCGAGCAGGCCGCCGCCGACGCCGCCCGGGCGCTCGCCCGCGCCGAGACCGGGCTCGAAGGCCTCGAGTCGCGCACCGCCGGCCTCCGCGCCGGCGCCAGGCGCCGTGGCGAGGAGCTCGCCGCCGTCCGGCAGGAGGAAGCCGCCGCCGCGGCCGCCCTCGCCGCCCTCGCCGATCCCGCCGAGGCCCGGGCCGCGGTCGAGGCCGAGCGCGTCCGCGTCGAGGCCGCCCGCATCGCCATGCTGACCAAGCGCGCCGCCGCCGACGAGATCACCCGTACCGGCGCCGCGCGCGAGCGCCGCCTCGCCGACATCGCCCGCGAGGCCGAGGGCTGGACCGGGCGCCGCGCCTCGGCCGGCGACCGCCTCGCCGACCTCGACCGCCGCGCCGCCCGCGTCGCCGACGCCCTCGCCGAGGCGGCGGAGAAGCCCGGCGAGCTCGAGGCCCGCCGCGAGGCCCTCGCCGAGGCCGGCGAGGACGCGGAGGAGCGCCGCAAGCGCGCCGCCGACGCCCTCGCCGTCGCCGAGACCGGGATGCGCACCCGCGACGCCGCCGCCCGGCAGACCGAGCGCGCCGCCGGCGAGGCCCGCGAGGCCCGCGCCCGCGCCGAGGCGCTGGCCGAGGCCGCCGAGGCCCGCGCCACCGAGGCGAGCGAACGCCTCGCGTCCGAGACCGGCCGGGCGCCCGCCGACCTCCTCGCCTCCTTCGGCGCCGAGCCCGGCACCGTCGCGCCCGCCGCCGCCCTCGACGCCGAGGCCGACCGCCTGCGCCGCGCCCGCGACGGCCTCGGCGCGGTCAACCTCCGCGCCGAGGAGGACGCCAAGGTGCTGAAGGAGGAATCCGAGACCCTGGTGCGCGAGCGCGAGGACCTCGAGGAGGCGATCAAGAAGCTCCGCCACGGCATCTCCAACCTCAACCGCGAGGGCAGGGGGCGGCTGCTGACCGCCTTCGAGGAGGTCAACCGCAACTTCGGCACGCTCTTCACCCACCTCTTCGGCGGCGGCGAGGCGAGCCTCGTCCTCGTCGAGGACGAGGACCCGCTCGAGGCCGGCCTCGAGATCATGGCCCAGCCGCCCGGCAAGAAGCTCTCGACCCTGTCGCTGCTCTCCGGCGGCGAGCAGACCCTGACGGCGCTCAGCCTGATCTTCGCGGTCTTTCTCGCCAACCCCTCGCCGATCTGCGTCCTCGACGAGGTCGACGCGCCCCTCGACGACGCCAACGTCACCCGCTTCTGCGACCTCCTCGACGAGATGACCCGCCGCACCGACACCCGCTTCCTGATCATCACCCACCACGCGGTGACGATGGCCCGCATGGACCGGCTCTTCGG
>CAZEGY010000378.1:0-3397 GCA_964511815.1 uncultured Rhodovulum sp. | reverse complement strand
CCCACCCTTCGCCACGGGGACGAACGCCGAGGCCGCCGGCAGCGTCGTGTAGCTTGCCCTCACCCCGGGCGGTCGAGGTGGCCGAGGGGGCGGTCGGGGCTGACGACGTCGCGGACGCGCTGCTTCAGGGCCTTCACGTCGGGGAAGCCGCCGTCGCGCTTGCGCTCCCAGACGAGGGCGCCGTCGACGCGGATCTCGAAGATGCCGCCGGTGCCGGGGACGAGCGCGACCGAGCCGAGCTCGTCGGCGAAGGTCGAGAGCAGCTCCTGCGCCATCCACGCCGCGCGCAGGAGCCAGTTGCACCGGGTGCAGTAGGCGATCGTCACCGCGGGCTTGGTGGTCATCCCTCGGCCTCCCCGTAACCGCCGCCGCCGGGGGTCTCCAGCCACCAGACGTCGCCGGCGGCGACCTCGCGGCGGTCGGCGGAGGCGAGCTCCTCGACGCGGCCGTCGGCGCGGACGATGCGCGAGCGGCCGAGAGCGCCGGGGGCGCCGCCGGCGAGGCCCGGGGGCGGGACGACGCGGTGTCCGGCGAGGATCGCGAGGGTCATCGGCGCGAGGAAGCGGATGCGGCGGCTGACGCCGTCGCCGCCGGGGAAGCGGCCGGCGCCGCCCGAGCCGGCGCGGATGCGGAACTCGTCGAGGACGACCGGGAAGCGCCACTCCAGCACCTCGGGGTCGGTCAGCCGCGAGTTGGTCATGTGCGAGTGCACCCCGCTGGTGCCGGGATGGCCGCGTCCGTCGGAGAGGACGCCGGCGCCGGTGCCGCCGCAGACGGTCTCGTAGTACTGGAAGCGGGCGTCGCCCCAGGTGGTGTTGTTCATCGTCGACTGCGCCGCCGCCTGCACCCCGAGGGCGAGGAAGAGCGCCGAGGTCACCGCCTGGCTGGTCTCGACGTTGCCGGCGATGACCGCGGCGGGGTACTGCGGCGAGAGCATGGTGCCCTTGGGGAGCACCACGTCGAGGGGCTTCATCACCCCCTCGTTCATCGGGATGTCGTCGTCGACGAGGCAGCGGAAGACGTAGAGCACCGCCGCCCGCGTCACCGGCTCGGGGGCGTTGTAGTTGGTCGCGAGCTCGGGCGTCGTGCCGGTGAAGTCGATGCGGGCGCCGCGCTTCTCGCGGTCGACGGTGATCTTCACGCGGATTTCCCGCGGCTTGCCGTCGAAGTCGGGGTCCATCGGGTAGACGTACTCGGCGTCCTTCAGCGCCTCGATCGCCCGGCGGACGCACTCCTCGGCGTTGTCCTGGACGTGGCGCATGTAGGCCTCGACCACGGGAAGGCCGAACTGCGCCACCATGCGGGCGAGCTCCTGCGCCCCCTTCTCGCAGGCGGCGACCTGGGCGCGGAGGTCGGCGAGGTTGACCTCCGGCGCGCGGACCGGGTGGGGGCCGGCGAGGAGGAGGGCGCGGGTCTCGGCCTCGCGGAAGCGGCCGCCGGAGACCAGCGTCCAGTTGTCGATGTAGGCGCCCTCGTCGTGGATCGTCCGGCTGTCGGGCGGCATCGACCCCGGGGTCAGGCCGCCGACGTCGGTGTGGTGGCCGCGGGCGGCGGTGTAGAAGAGGACGCGGGCGTCGCCCCCGCCGGTCTCGTCGTCCCAGACCGGGCGGACGACGGTGATGTCGGGGAGGTGGGTGCCGCCGTTGTAGGGGGCGTTGAGGACGAAGACGTCGCCCGGCCCCATGCCGGGGTTCTGTTCGATGATCGCCTTGACGCTCGCGCCCATCGAGCCGAGGTGGACGGGCATGTGCGGGGCGTTGGCGATGAGGTCGCCCGTCGCGTCGAAGACCGCGCAGGAGAAGTCGAGGCGCTCCTTGATCGTCACGCTCGCGGCGGTGTTCTCGAGCACCGCCCCCATCTGCTCGGCGATCGACATGTAGAGGTTGTTGAAGACCTCGAGCATCACCGGGTCGGCCTTGGTCCCCACCGCCTCGGCCTCGGGGCGCGGGGCGATGCGGACGAGGCGGACGTGGTCGCGGGCGGTGACCCGCGCCTGCCAGCCGGGCTCGACGAGGATCGAGGTGTGGGGCTCGACGATGACCGCGGGGCCGCTCACCCGGTCGCCGGGGAGGAGCGCGCCGCGCTCGACGAAGCGGGTGTCGACCCAGCCGCCGCCGAGCCAGACCGGCGCCGTGCGCGCGGTGGCGACGGCGTCCTCGGGGCGGTCGGCGAGCGGGTGCTCGGGCTCGGTCAGGTCGGCGGCGGCGCCGACCGCCTCGGCCTCGGCGGCCTCGACGACGAGGGCGGCGTCGGCGCCGGGATCGAAGCCGAAGCGCGCGCGGTGTGCGGCCTGGAAGGCGGCCCGCATCTCGGCGAGGGTGGTGAAGGCGACGGGGAGCGCGGTGTCGGTGCCGCGGACCTTGAGGTGCAGGACCCGGGCGACGCGCACGTCGCGCGGCGCGACGCCCTGGGCGGTCACCGCCATCTCGGCGTCGGAGCCGAGGGCGTCGAGGAGGGCGGCGGCGGCGAGGCGGCCTTCGTCGTCGAGCGCCGCCTCCATCGCCTGGGTGCGGGTGGCGCGGATGTCGGCGAGGCCCATGCCGTAGGCGGAGAGCAGCGACGCCATCGGGTGGACGAGGCAGGTCTCCATGCCGAGGGTGTCGGCGATGGCGCAGGCGTGCTGGGCGCCGGCGCCGCCGAAGACCGTCAGGCAGTAGCCCGAGACGTCGTAGCCGCGCTGGACGCTGATCTTCTTGATGGCGTTCGCCATGTTCTCGACGGCGATGCGCAGGAAGCCCTCGGCCACCGCCTCGGGCGCCCGGCCGATCTCGGCGGCCAGCCGCTCGAAGCCGGCGCGGGCGGCGGCGAGGTCGAGGGGGCGGTCGCCGTCGCGGCCGAAGATCGCCGGGAAGAACTCGGGCCGCAGCCGCCCGGTGACGACGTTGGCGTCGGTGACCGCGAGCGGGCCGCCGCGGCCGTAGCAGGCGGGACCGGGGTTGGCGCCGGCGCTCTCCGGGCCGACGCGCATCCGGGCGCCGTCGTAGGCGAGGAGCGAGCCGCCGCCGGCGGCGACGGTGTGGATGTTCATCATCGGCGCGGTGATGCGGACCCCGGCGATCTCGGTCCTGAGCACGCGCTCGAAGGCGCCGGCGAAGTGGCAGACGTCGGTCGAGGTGCCGCCCATGTCGAAGCCGATGATCCGGCCCTCGCCGGCGATCTCGCTCGTCCGCACCGCGCCGACGACGCCGCCGGCCGGCCCCGAGAGGATCGCGTCCTTGCCCTGGAAGGCGCCGGCGCCGGTAAGGCCGCCCGAGGACTGCATGAAGAGGAGCTTGCCGCCCATGTCGCCGTCGAAGGCCGCCGCCACCCGGTCGATGTAGCGCCGGAGGATCGGGGTCAGGTAGGCGTCGACGACGGTGGTGTCGCCGCGGCTCACCATCTTCATCAGCGGGCTGAC
>CAZEGY010000377.1:0-3401 GCA_964511815.1 uncultured Rhodovulum sp. | reverse complement strand
CCGCGACCTCTGCCTCGGGGTCGAGGCGGTGATGGCCGACGGCAGCGTCCTCGAAGGCGTCGGGCGGCTCGTCAAGGACAACATGGGCTACGACCTCCGCCACCTGCTGATCGGCTCGGAGGGGACGCTCGCGATCATCACCGCCGCGAGCCTCCGCCTCTTCCCGGCACCGGGGGAGGTCGCGACGGCGTGGGTCGCCGTGCCGTCGCCGGCCGTGGCGCTCGACCTCCTGCGGGCGATGCGCGACGCCCTCGGGGCCACGCTCTCGGCGTTCGAGCTCATCGACGCGACCGGCCTCGACTTCCTCGCCGAGACCATGCCGCAGGTGCCGTTGCCGCCGGCGGCGGACACCCGCTGGCGGGTGCTCGTCGAGGTGACCGACGGCACCGGCGCCGGCCTCGCCGGGCGCTTCGAGGCGGCGCTCGCGGCGGCGCTCGCCGACGGCCTCGCGACCGACGCGCTCGTCGCCCAGAGCGGGGCGCAGCGCGCGGGCTTCTGGACGGTGCGCGAGTCGATCCCGGAGGCGAACCGCCGCGTCGGGGCGATCAACAGCCAGGACATCTCGCTGCCCCCCGCGCGCCTCGCCGCCTTCATCGACGAGGCCCGCGCCGCGGTCGCCGCCGTCGATGCGACGGTGCGCATCAACTGCTTCGGCCACCTCGGCGATGGCAACCTCCACTACAACGTCTATCCGCCGAAGGGGGCGAGCCGCAGCGCCTACGAGCCGCTCCGCGGCCGTTTCAAGGAGACGCTGCACGACCTCACCCACGCCTTCGGCGGCTCGGTCAGCGCCGAGCACGGCGTCGGGCGGATGAAGACCGGCGACCTCGTGCGCTACCTCGACCCGGCCCGGGTCGCGGCGATGCGGGCGATCAAGCACGCGCTCGATCCGCAGGGGATCCTGAACCCCGGCGCCGTCCTCGCCTGAGGGACGGCCGGGCACGGATGCGCGAGAGGGGGGCGGAACGAATTGCGCCCCTTCTCTTGGGGGGAGAGAGAAGGGGCGCGGTATCCAGACTGGAGGGTCTGATTTGCAAGCAGCCGTCCGTTTGGACAGGTCCTTTTTCGCCCCGAATTGTTACCAAAAGATTAACCATCGCGTCCGTTTCTACCGGCGGTAGAAAAATCTCACGCGACCCCCGCCGCGCCCGCCGCGCCCGTCGCGCCACGGTTTGCCCTTGGCCCCGCCGGGAGAGCCATGATAGGGGACCGCTCCCCTCGCCCCAGCCGCTCCCGGGGGTCGTGCCGATGTTCCGAATCCTCCGCGAGACTCCGGCGGACAGCGCCGAGGTCGAGTACCTCTACGACCTGACCTTCGCGCCCGGCCGCACGGCGCTGAGCTCCTATCGCCTGCGCGAGGGCGTCGAGCCGGTGCCGGGCCTCAGCCTGATGGCGCGGGACGAGTACGACAGCCTCTCGGCCGCGATCCGCTACTGGCCGGTCCGGGTCGGCGAGGCGGGGCACCCGGCGCTCCTCCTCGGGCCGGTGGCGGTGCATCCGACCCGGCAGGGCGAGGGGCTCGGCGGCCTCCTCGTCACCGAGACGCTGTTCCGCGCCCTCGCCCGGGGGTGGACCCGGATCATCCTCGTCGGCGACGAGCCCTACTACCGCCGCTTCGGCTTCACCCGCGACGCCGCCCGCGCGCTCGACTACCCGCCGCCGACCAACCCCGACCGCCTGCTGGCACGCGCGCTCGCCCCGGGCGCCTTCGACGGCGTGTCGGGGATGGTCCGGCGATGGAGCGAGGCCGGGGAAGGGTAGCGTCGCGGCGAGGGCGGCGCCGGTCCCTACCGGAAGTCGATGTCGCTGCCCTGCTGGTACGGCCGCACCAGGTTGGAGAAGCGGGTGAACTCGCCCTCGAAGGCGAGGTCGACGGTGCCGATCGGCCCGTGGCGCTGCTTGCCGATGATGACCTCGGCCTTGCCGTGGAGGGCGGACATGGCGTCCTTCCACTTGACCATCGCCTCGATGTCGTGGTCGCCGGGCTTCTCGCGCTCCTTGTAGTACTCCTCGCGGAAGACGAACATCACCACGTCGGCGTCCTGCTCGATCGAGCCCGACTCGCGGAGGTCGGAGAGCTGGGGGCGCTTGTCCTCGCGGCTCTCGACGGCGCGGGAGAGCTGGGAGAGGGCGACGACCGGGATGTTGAGCTCCTTGGCGATCGCCTTCAGGCCCTGGGTGATCTCGGAGACCTCCTGCACGCGGCCCTCGGAGCGCGAGGAGGCGGGCTGGGCGAGCTGCAGGTAGTCGATGAAGAGCACGTCGAGCCCGTGCTGGCGTTTCAGGCGGCGGGCGCGGGCGGCGATCGTGGAGATCGGCAGCGCCGGGGTGTCGTCGATGAAGAGCGGGCAGTTCTCCAGCGCCTTCGCCGCCTCGATGAAGCGGCGCATCTCCTCCTCGGTCATGTCGCCGTGGCGGATCTGGTGCGAGGGGATGCGCGCCGCCTCGGAGAGGATGCGGGCGGCGAGCTGCTCGGACGACATCTCGAGGGAGAAGAAGCCGACGACGCCGCCCTCGATCGCGCCCTCCGAGCCGTCGGGCCGCGTGCCCTTCTTGTAGGCGCGGGCGATGTTGAAGGCGATGTTGGTGGCGAGCGAGGTCTTGCCCATCGACGGGCGGCCGGCGAGGATCAGCAGGTCCGAAGGGTGGAGCCCGCCGAGGCGCTTGTCGAGGTCGGCGAGCCCGGTCGAGAGCCCGGCGAGGCCGCCCTCGCGCAGGTAGGCGGCGTTCGCCACCTGCACGGCGTCGATGACCGCCGAGCGGAAGGACTGGAAGCCCTTGTCGACCTTGCCCTGCTCGCCGAGCTGGTAGAGCGCCTGCTCGGCCTCGACGATCTGGTCCTTGGGCTCGCTGTCGACCTCCATGCGCAGGGCCTTGTCGGCGATCTCCTGGCCGATGAGGATGAGGTCGCGGCGGATGGCGAGGTCGTAGATCAGCTGGGCGTAGTCGCGGGCGGCGAAGAGCGCGATCGCGGCGCCGGCGAGGCGGACGAGATAGGCGGGGCCGCCGAGCTCGCGGAGGCCGGTGTCGTCCTCGAAGAACGCCTTGATCGTCACCGGCGTCGCCAGCGCGTTGCGGCGGATGCGCTCGCCGGCGACCTCGAAGATGCGGGCGTGGACGGGGTCGAAGAAGTGCTCGGGCTGCACGATGGCGGCGACGCGGTCGTAGACGTCGTTGTTGACGAGGAGCGCCCCGAGCAGCGCCTGCTCCGCCTCGATGTTGTGGGGCAAAGTCCGGGTGTCGGCGTCGAGCGCCGGCGTGTTGCCATCGGCCATGAGTCTCTCCCTGCGGCGCCGTTATATCCACCGCCGGACCGGCCGTCTCCCCCGCCACACCTGTGGATAAGGAGAATAGCGGGGACGATGCGGGCCGGACGAGGCGGGCCGGACGAGGCGGGCCGG